>CAMOHY010000260.1 GCA_946615495.1 uncultured Clostridia bacterium | reverse complement strand
TGATCGTGTGCGGGGCCAAGCCCCTGTTCTTCCTGGATTACATCGCCTGCGGCAAAAACGTGCCGGAAAAGATCGCGTCCATCGTCAGCGGCGTGTGCGAGGGCTGCGTGCAGTCCGGCGCCGCCCTCACCGGCGGCGAAACCGCCGAAATGCCCGGCTTCTACCCGGAGGACGAATACGACCTGGCGGGCTTCTGCGTGGGCGTGGTGGATAAGAAAAACATTCTGGACAAATCCGCCGTCCGCCCCGGCGACAGGCTCATCGCCCTGCCCTCCTCCGGCCCCCATTCCAACGGCTTTTCCCTGATCCGCAAAATCATTGCGGGGCTGGATTTGCATATGCCCTTTGGCGAATCCACCCTGGGCGAAACGCTGCTGGCCCCCACCAGGATTTACGTTCGGGACCTGCTGCCCCTCATTGAAAAGCGGCTTATCAAGTCCGCGGCCCATATCACCGGCGGCGGCTTCTATGAAAACATTCCCCGCAGCCTGCCCGCCGGCGTTTCCGCCCGCATCAGCAAGGCCCAGGTGCGCACGATGGACATTTTCCGCTTCCTCCAGGAAAAAGGAAGCATCCCGGAGCGGGATATGTTCAACACCTTCAATATGGGCGTTGGCATGACCCTTACCTGCGCGCCGGAAAACGAGGCCGCCATTCTTTCCCTGTGCCCCGGCAGCTATGCGCTGGGCGAAATCGTGGAAGGGGACGAGGGGGTCATCCTGCAATGAACCGCGTAAAAACCGCCGTGCTGGTTTCGGGCGGCGGCACCAATCTGCAGGCGCTTATCAACGAGCAGCAAGCAGGCCGTTTGCCCCATGTGGAATTCGTGTCCGTCATCGCCTCCCGGCCGGACGCCTACGCCCTCACGCGGGCGCAAAAGGCGGGCATTCCCGGCCATGTGGTGGCCCGGAAGGGGCAGAGCCAGGAAGCCTTTGAGCAGGGCATTCTGGACCTGCTTGAAAAGGACGGCGTGCAGCTCATCATCCTGGCCGGGTTCATGAGCATCCTGTCCGCTTCCTTTGTGCAGCGCTATCCCCGCCGCATCCTGAATGTGCACCCCGCCCTGCTGCCCGCCTTCGGCGGCAAAGGCTGCTATGGGCTGCACGTGCATGAGGCGGCCCTGGCGCGGGGCGTCAAGGTAACGGGCGCCACGGTGCATTATGTGAATGAAATCGCCGACGGCGGAGAAATCATCCTGCAAAAGGCCGTGGCCGTAGAGCCGGGCGACACCCCGGAAACCCTCCAGCGCCGGGTAATGGAGCAGGCCGAATGGCGCATTCTGCCTCAGGCTGCCGAATTGGCCGCCCAGGAAATTCTTGAAGAAAAATAAAAAAGAGCGAACAGCGTACAGAGCGCGGCGCGCAGATTGATTTTGCCGGAAAAAGAAATCTGCTCCTTAGGGACAACAATATAAACTGTGCTCTGACTCTCTATTTGAAAGGGGCTTGCATCATGCAGAAATCTTCCATCGCTTCCCTCCTGTCCCAGAACAGCTATCCGGGCCGCGGCATCATTGCGGGCCTTTCCCCCGATGGAGAAAAGGCCGTCGCCGCCTACTTCATCATGGGCCGCAGCGAAAACAGCCGCAACCGCGTTTTCCGCGCCGAAGGCGACGACGTGATGATTTATCCCTTCGACGAAAGCAAGGTGGAGGACCCGTCCCTCATCATTTACGCCCCGGTGCGCGCGATGAAAAATACCCTCATCGTCACCAACGGCGACCAGACGGACACCATCCGGGATTTCCTCAAAAAAGGCGATTGCTTTGAAAACGCCCTGCGCACCCGCGGCTTCGAGCCGGACAAGCCCAATTACACCCCCCGCATCAGCGCCATTTTCCATTTTGATAAGTGCTGGTGGTATCAAATGAGCATCTTAAAGTGCGCCGACGGCCAGGGCAAAAAGTGCAACCGCTTCACCTTCGATTTTTCCCCTGTGCCGGGTCTGGGCCACTTCATCCACACCTACGTGGGCGACGGCAATCCCCTTCCTTCCTTTGAAGGCGAGCCGGAGCAGGTGGAGCTGATGGACGATATCGACGCGCTGACAAAAACCATTTGGGAAAGCCTGAACGAAAGCAACAAGATTTCCCTGTTCGTGCGCTTTGTGAACTTAAAGACCGGCAGCGCGGAAACCCGCATTTGCAACAAGCACCAGTAAGGAGGGTCCCCCCATGAAGGAATTTGAATTGAAATACGGCTGCAACCCCAACCAGAAGCCTGCCAAGGTGTTTATGAAGGACGGCTCCGAGTTGCCCTTTGAAATCCTCTGCGGCCGTCCCGGCTACATCAATTTTCTGGACGCCCTGAATTCCTGGCAGCTGGTGAAGGAATTAAAGGCTGCCCTGGGCCTGCCCGCCGCCGCTTCCTTTAAGCATGTGTCCCCCACCTGCGCCGCCGTGGGCCTGCCCCTGTCCGACAAGCTGCTGAAGGCCTGCTTTGTGGATGACATTGAAGGCGTGAACGCTTCTCCCCTGGCCTGCGCCTATGCCCGCGCCCGCGGCACGGACCGCATGAGCTCCTTTGGCGATTGGATCGCCCTTTCCGACGTGTGCGACGAAACCACCGCCCGCATCATCAAGCGGGAGGTGTCCGACGGCATCATCGCCCCCGGCTACACCAAGGAAGCCCTGGAAATTTTAAAATCCAAGCGCAAGGGCAATTACAACATCGTCAAGATCGATGAAAATTATGTGCCCGACCCTGTGGAAACCAAGGACGTGTTCGGCGTCACCTTCCAGCAGGGCCGCAACAATTTTGAAATCAACGAAGGGCTTTTACAGAACATTCCCACCGCCAACAAGGATTTGCCCGAAGAAGCCAAGCGGGATTTGATTATTTCCCTGATTACCTTAAAATACACCCAGTCCAATTCCGTGTGCTACGCCTTTGACGGCCAGGCCATCGGCGTGGGCGCGGGCCAGCAGAGCCGCATCCACTGCACCCGCCTGGCGGGCGACAAGGCGGACAAGTGGCACCTGCGCCAGAGCGACAAGGTGCTTTCTCTGCCCTTCCTGCCCACCCTGGGCCGGGCGGACCGGGACAACGTGATCGACGTATACCTGTCCGACCAGGATGAGGACGTGCTTTCCGACGGCAACTGGCAAAAGTTCTTTACCGTCCGCCCCGCGCCCTTTACCCGCGAGGAAAAGCGGGCCTTCCTGGACGCCATCACCGGCGTGTCCCTGGGCAGCGACGCCTTCTTCCCCTTCGGCGACAACATTGAGCGCGCCCGCCGCTCCGGCGTTTCCTACGTAGCCCAGCCCGGCGGCTCCATCCGGGATGACCAGGTGATCGAAACCTGCGACCGCTTCGGCATGGTCATGGCCTTCACGGGCATGAGATTATTCCATCACTAATAAGTTTTCTGGGGGAAACCCATTCTTTGAAGCCAAAGAATGGGTTTCCCCCAGCCCCCTTTCCGAAGAAAGCTGTATTGGAAATTCATTATTTGATAGAACGATATTTAGTCAGCTGAATCGGAATTTGTCAATGAGAAGAGCTCTCTGGATTTTCTTTCGATGGAGGTGTAAAGATGGAGATCATCCAACTGGACTACAATACGTACAAAGGGAGAAAATACAACGCCGAGATTCATTCGGATCAATACTTGTCTATTGAACCCGGGGATAACGGATTTGAAATGCATTGG
>CAMOHY010000259.1 GCA_946615495.1 uncultured Clostridia bacterium | reverse complement strand
TGATGAAAGGGCTGCGGCCCTTTCATGCTTTCCTGGGGTTTGTCGACAGTCTGAAGCGCCCGCGTTTCGCAGGGCGCTTTTTCGTGCGGGATAATCAGGCCTGATCGGCAATGTGGGTCAGATTCTGAATCCATTTGCCGGATTTGACGAAGAAAAAGCCCAGCGCGCATTTGATGAGGTTGGCCGCCTCCACCACGGCGTAGGTGAGAATGATATCGCCCTGGAACACGCGCACCATCAGCAGCGCCAGAGGCACGGACAGGGCCCAGGTGTAGCCGGAATCAAACAGAAAAGTAATAATGGTTTTCCCGCCGGAGCGCAGGGTAAAATAGGCGCAGTGGGAGAAGGAATAAAGCGGCATGGCGCAGGCCGTTACGATGAGCAAAGACGTGGCCGTTTGGCGCACATCCTCGGTAACGCCTGTATACGCCCTGGGAATGAGCGGGGCAAACAGAATGAGCAGCAGCCCCATGACCGCGGCGGCTGCCACGCCGAAAGCGATCAGCCGCCACACGTCGCCCTTGGCCCGCCCGTAATCCTCCGCGCCCAGGGCCTGGCCCACCATGACCGAAACGGCTGTGCCCATGGACATATAAATGGAATTGAACAGGTTGGAAATGGTAAAGGTGATGCTCAGGGCGGACACCACCGTGAGCCCGCACAGGGAATAAATGGCCGTCAGCGTGCTCATGCCAATGGACCACAAAAGCTCGTTCGCCAGCAGCGGCGCGCCCATGCGCAGCACCTTTTTGAAAAGCTGCGCCGGCACCCGCAGCGTGCGGTAAGCGCCTTCGATAAAGGAAAAGCGGGCGTGGTGCAGGTGGGTAAACACCATCACGATAGCCAATTCCACATACCGGCTGATGACCGTGGCCACCGCCGCGCCAACCACCTCCAGCCGGGGCATGCCCAATTTGCCGAAAATGAGCAGATAATTAAAGAGAGCGTTGGTGAACACGGCCGCTACGCTGGCAATCATGGGCAGGCGGGTTTCGCCCATTTCCCGCAGGGTGCCCGCGTAACACTGGGTGAGGGCGAAGGCGGGCAGGCCGATCAAAACGACCATCAGGTAATCCTGACCGTTTTTCAGCATGTCCTGGGCCATGAGGGGGTCGCCGTCGCCCTGGAGGAAGAGGGAAATAAGGGGATCGTTGAACCCGATAAAGGCAATGAAGGCTACCGCCAGCAAAAACAGCGATTCCAGCAGCTTAATGCGGAAAGTGTTTTTTAAGCCTTCAATATCGCCCGCGCCGTAAAACTGGGCGCCGAAAATGCCGGGGCCCGCCAGGCCGCCGAAAATGGCCAGGTTAAAAATGAACAAAAGCTGGTTGGCAATGGAAACGCCGCTCATCTGCGCGTCGCCCAGGGCGCCCACCATCAGATTGTCCAGCAGATTAACGAAATTGGAAATGCCGTTCTGAATGATGACCGGAACGATGATGGCCAGCACGGTGCTGTAAAACACCCTGTCGCCAATCAGCGTGGCGCGGGCCCTTTTCATCAGGGAGGACATAAAAATTCACCTCAAACAAAAAATAACGGAAGGACCGGAAGCCGGCCCGTCCGCTATCATACCATGGGACGCAGGGAAAGGCAAATGTTTTTTGGAAGGGCGGATGATCCTCAGGAAATCAATGCAGGTCAGGATGGCGGGTTATCAAAATGTGAGCAGCGCGCAGAGTACATTCATTGCTCGGCGCCGATGTGCTCAAACAAATCGTTCCCCTGTTCGTCCGGACCGACGGCTGAATAATACAGGCCGAACACGTTGTTGGCGTAAGGGCCCCAATCCTGAACGATCAGGCCATTGCTTTTCTGGGACTTGTGGCAGTCGAACGCCGCCTTGGCCACATCAAAGGCCGTTTGCCCGTCAAAGGCGGAAAGCGGCTGGCGCCAATCGAGGGTAAGGGCATTTTCCCGGTACAGGTGCAGATACAGCTTTTGAATTTGCCAGGGTTCGCCCGCCTGGGGCAGATAAGCGCTGTCCTGGGCCAGGGAAAGGGCCTTCACCATGGCGTCGGCGCACACCCGGTGGGCCCCGTGGCCGTATTCGCCGCCTTTATCATGCGTCACTACCACGTCGGGCCGGTACTGCCGGAGCAGGCCGGTCACGTATTCCACCACGGGCTTTTCGCCCCAGAAGCCGTAGCTGTCTCCCAGAGAATTATTTTTGATATCCTTGAAAACGCCCATATGCGGGTATTCCCGAATGCCGCACAGCCACAGCCCGTCCAGCAATTCGTTTCTGCGGCAGGAGGTTTGCTCGGTCAGGTAGCACACAATGACGTGCTTTTGCCGCTGGGCGGCGTAGTAGGGAATGACGCCGCCAAAGAACAGCAATTCGTCATCCGCGTGGGCGGACAGCACCAGCAGGTCGGCTTTTCCCTCCCAAGGCTGCCAATCCTGCACCCAAGCGGGGCGCACGCCCTCGCCAAGCACCGTGATTTCCGCGATGGACAGGGTATCCTGGCCGGTGGGCACCACGCGCAGCCGGGAGGCGGGGGAGGGAAGCGGCAGGTAGCTGTTGGCGTACAGGCGGCTATCCTGGGCCACGGCAGTCCATTGCCCGTTTTGCCAGGCGTCCACCCGGTACGCCGTTTCTTTTTTGGCGAACCGAAGAAACAAGCCGCCGCAGGGTTCCCCCTCCGGCGAAGAAATTTCCAGATATTTTCCAGTATAATACGTCAGGTAGGATTGATCCAGCATATCCGCTTTCTTTCCTTGCGAACCGGGCGCTGCGGTGATGACGCAGCGCCCGGTGATGTCCCGCGCCTCCTCCGCCCGCCCAGGGGCGGGAGAGAAGAGCAGCAGCAGAAAGCAATATGCCAATACAGGCCATATTCTTTTCATCAGCAGAGTTCCTTATTCTTTGGTTTCAGCCTTGGGCTTGCGGCCGCGGGGCTTTTTTTCCGCGGGAGCTTCCGCCGCCTTTACGGCTTCGGCCTTGGGCTTGCGGCCGCGGGGCTTCTTTTCCGCGGGGGCTTCCGCCGCCTTCACGGCTTCAGCCTTGGGCTTGCGGCCGCGGGGCTTCTTTTCCGCGGGGGCTTCCGCCGCCTTCACGGCTTCAGCCTTGGGCTTGCGGCCGCGGGGCTTCTTTTCCGCGGGGGCTTCCTCCGCTGCCGCTGCGGCTTTTTCTTCTTTCTTTTCTGCCTTGGCGGCGGGATTGAGCATATCCCGGTACAGGGACAGGTACATTTCCGCGGAATGGGCCCAGGAATAATCGCCGGTCATGGCGCGGCGCTGGAGAAGCTGCCACACATCCTGCTTTTCATGATAGAAGAACACGGCGCGGCGGATGACGTAGAGCATATCGTGGGCGTTATAGTTGAAGAAGCTGAAGCCGTTGCCCGCGCCGTTGGCTTCATTGTAGGACAGCACGGTGTCCCGCAGGCCGCCGGTTTCCCGAACGATGGGCAGGGTGCCATAGCGCAGGGAAATCATCTGGCTCAGGCCGCAGGGCTCAAACTGAGAGGGCATGAGGAACATGTCCGCGCCGGCGTAAATGCGGTGGGCCAGCGCGCCGTCCATCTTGAAGCGGGCGGCTACCCGGCCGGCGTACTGCTGCTCGGCCCAGCTGAACAGGTTCACATACTTGGCATCGCCCATGCCCAGCACCACCAGCTGCACGTTTTCATCCATGATTTCGCTGATGACCCGGTCCACCAGGTCCAGGCCCT
>CAMOHY010000258.1 GCA_946615495.1 uncultured Clostridia bacterium | reverse complement strand
GGGCGATCCGCCCTGGCCCCGGATTCGCCCATCTTTGAAAATTAGAACGCTTTATTTTCCCGCCACGGCCATTTCGCCCACGTCCACGGAGGGGCTGCCGATGCTGCTGCCGGGGAAGGTTAAATCGCTGCCCACGGCGCGGATGTTTTTAAGCAGCTGATAGAAGTTGCCCGCCACGGTGATTTGCTCCACCGCCTGGTCCTTTTTGCCGTCCTTCACGGTGTAGCCCTGGGCGATCAGGGAAAAATCGCCGCTGATGGGGTTGGCGCCCGCGTGCAAGCCGCTCACCTCGGTGATGACCAGGCCGTTTTCCATATCCGCCATCAATTCATCCAGGCTCTTTTCGCCGGGCGCGATATAGAAATTGCTGGGGCTCACGTTCACAGTGCCCGCATAGCCCGCCTTGGCGGCGTTGCCGGTGGTTTTTACCCCCGCCTTCCGGGCCGTTTTCAGGTTGTGCAGCAGGGTGGTCAATTTGCCCTTTTCAATCACGGCCTTGGTGCGGGTGGCCACGCCCTCGGCGTCAAAGGGCTGGCTGGCCAGGCCGCCGGGCAGCAGGGGATCATCCATGAGGGTGACGATGGGAGAAGCGATCATTTCCCCTTCCTTACCCGCCAGCAGGCTCAGGCCCTTCTGGGCGCTTTCGGCGGAGAACACGCCGGAAAACACGCCCAGCAGATCGGGCATGCACTTGGCGTGGATGATGGCGCGGTAATTGCCGCTGGGCACCGGAGCGGCGCTAAGCATGAACAGCGCCTCCTCCACCGCGTCCCTGGCAATGGCTTCCGCGTCCAGCTCTTCAAAATTCCTGGTCACTTTAAATCCGGAGCCGGTGGCTACCCGTTCGCCCTCCTTGGCGGTGGCGGCAGCGTAGCACACGGCCATATTGTCCTTATACCGCAGGTCCAGGCCCTTGGCCTCATGGCCGTTTACGATCCGGTTGACGATGCGCACTTCGTTGCTGCTGGTGGAAATCATGTTGTAATTGAGGGCCACGATCCTTTCGTCCATGGCCAGGGCCTTTTTTTCGATGTCCTGAATCAAGGCCAGCTTTCTTTTTTCCTCCACCCGGTCCAGAGCGGGCTGGTAATTGTCCACCTGGGGATACTCCTTGTCGCCCCGGTAGATTTCCTGCACGTCCTCGTCTTCCGTCAGCTCCGCGCTTTCCTTTACGGCCTGCACCAGCTGGGAAACGGCTTCTTCATCGAAGGCTTCCGTGGCGGCGTAGCCCATTTTGCCCTGGTACAGCCCGCGCAGGGACAGGCCCCGCGTGGCGTTTACGGTATAATTGGCAATTTGCCCCTGCACGCACATGGCGCGAAAGCTGTCGCCGGAGGAAAGATAAATTTCTGCCGCTTCGATGCCCGCGTTCTGCGCTTCATCCAATAAAGCCTGAATAAACTGATCGATGGTCATTTTTCTTTTCCTCCCTTCTTATCGGCCGCCCACGGTCATGGAGCTGACGCGGATCATGGGCTGGCCCACGTTGGTGGGAATGCTGCCGCTGATGGAGCCGCACATGCCCTGGGCCATCTGCATATCCCTGCCTACCCGGTCGATCTTGAGCAGAATTTCGCTGCCGCGGCCAATCAGGCTGGCCCCGCGCACGGGATGGACGATCTTGCCGTCCTTTACCAAATAGCCCTCCGCCACGGCGAAGTTGAATTTGCCGGTGGTGGGCTCCACGCTGCCGCCGCCCATCTTTTTGGCGTACAGGCCGTCGCCCATGGTGGCGATCATTTCCTCGTTGTCGTCGGTCCCCGCGGCGATATAGGTGTTGCGCATCCGGGAGGTGGGGGCGAACATATAGCCCTGGCGGCGACCGCTGCCGGTAATGGGCATTTGCATGCGCCGGGCGTTCAGCTTATCAATCATGTAGTTTTTCAGAATGCCGTTTTCGATAAGCACCAGCTTGGTGGTGGGCGTGCCCTCGTCGTCAATATTCAGGCTGCCCCATTCGTTGGGAAGGGTGCCGTCGTCAATGGCGGTCACGCAGTCGGCGGCGATCTTCTGGCCCAGCTTGCCGCAGAATTCGCTGTTGCCAATGGCCACCGCCGTAGCCTCCAGGGAATGGCCGCAGGCCTCATGGAAAATGACGCCGCCAAACCCGTTGTCAATCACCACCGGCATCACGCCCGCCGGGCACAAAGGCGCGTGAAGCATGGTGCGGGCCTGCTGGGCCGCTTCCTGCGCCAGCTTTTCCGGGTCGATCTTCGTTTGAAAAATTTCAAAGCCCTGCATGCCGCCGGGAGAGCAGGAGCCGGTCTGGTTCTCCGTGCCGTTGGAGGCGATGGCCGCCACGTTCATGCGGGTATACACCCGCGTGTCGCCGGTAAACAGGCCTTCGCTGTTGGCAATCCACACCCGCTGCACGCTGTCCATATAGCCGATGCTGCCCTGAACGATTTCTTTTTCTTCCTTCAGCACAGCCTGGGCCTTTTTCATTTGGGCCACCTTCCGGGCGGTCTGCACCTGATTGGGCATTTCCTGAATCAGGTGAATATTCTTGCCGTCCGTCCAGTGAAGGTCCTTGGCGGTATAATAGTCCTGCGCCTCAACGGCGGACGCCGCGCGGCGGGCGCAGGACAAAAGCCCTTCCAAGGAAGTGTCGTTGGTATACACATACACCCCCTGGAAGCCATGAAATACCCGCACGCCCGCGCCGTGAAGCCGGCGGCTGTTTACGCTTTCCACCCTGCCGGAAAGCATGGAAATGTTGTTATTCAGCCTGTCCTCCAGGAAAATTTCGGCGAAATCGCCGCCCGTTTTCAGCGCCTGGGCAAGAACCGCCTGGGCCACATCCTGTTTCAGCATGAAGAACCTCCTTCGATTATGATTATCTGCCGGGAAAACTTTTCCCACCTTCGCCAGTATACCGGAAACGCCGGCTTCCGGCAAGGTATTTTTTCCCAATCATACAAAATCCGGGTTTAAATGACGTATTGCTCCACCGCGTCCCTTTTTACCAAGGCGGGCAGGTCAAAATCCCACAATCCGGCGGGATGAAAATCGCGGGTGTTGGCCGCTGCCGCCGCGCCGACGGCGATGGCCTTCATGCCCGCCTGCCGGGCGGCCTCCAGCCCCGCGGGCGCGTTTTCAATCACCAGGCAATCGCTGGTGGGCATGCACAGCTTTCGGGCGGCCAGCAGATACACTTCGGGGTCCGGCTTGCCCTTTTCCAATTGTTCCCCGTCCACTACCGCGTCAAACAAGCCGTCGATTTTCAGCTGCCGCAAAATACCGCCCGCGTTTTCGCTGGAGGAGCCAACCGCCGTTTTAATGCCCATCTCCCGCAATTGCTTTACCGTGTCCAGAGCGCCGGGCAAAATGCTGCCCGCATTCAATTCGTCGATCATATCGTTAAAAAGGTCGTTTTTCCGGGCGGACAGGGCCAGCATTTCCGCCGGTGCGTAGCTTCTTTCCGCTTTTTTCAGCAGCAGCTTCAGGCTGTCCATCCGCTTCATGCCCGCCATGGCCCGGTAGGTGTCCACCGTTAAGGGAATGCCCTGTTCATGGGCCAGGCGCTTCCACGCCTGATAATGGCAGTCGTCCGTGCCAACCAGCACGCCGTCCAGGTTGAATATTACCGCCTGTATCAAGGCAGCCTCCTCCTCTATCGCTTTCCGTTTTTTTATTTTTCGCGCTGAAAACAGGAAAGCTTACTTTGCTTTCCGCAGAGCATCGACAAAGTCGATGCTCTGCCATCGAAAGTCTGCAAGCAGTCTTTC
>CAMOHY010000257.1 GCA_946615495.1 uncultured Clostridia bacterium | reverse complement strand
CATCCGCCCGGATGAAACACGTTGAATCAACTGACTTTTCCGCAACATGACGGGAAGCTGTAGGGGCGGATGATATCCGCCCCTACAGCTTCCCGTCATGTTTTTTGTGCGCTTTTTTGTTTGCGAGACAGCCCCATTTTTCGGTGCAAATGGATAGCGGAAGCAGCATGCTCTTGCTCCCCGGAGCGGCAAAGCAAAAGGATGAAAAAGGAGCCTATTCCTATCTGTCAAGCCGATTCCGCGCCGCCAGGACAGGGGGCATGGATTAGCCTTCCCCTTCCTGATGGACAGGCGGTTTTGAATCCTCCCGCGTTATGGCCGCTTTTTTGCGCCATACGCCGCTGCGGTAGCGCAGGAAGCTGGCGCAGGCCACCAGAATCCAGGTGAGGGCGGTGCCCAGCCAAATTCCCCACACGCCGATGGAGGGCGCCAGGGTGAGCGGCTTGGGGAAGGCGATGCGCCCCACCATTTCGCAGACGCCGGAAATAAGGGAATAGGCCGCGTCGCCGGCGCCGTTGAGCACGCCCCGGCAGACGCCGATCATTCCCAGCGGCGCAAAGAACAGGCTGGTCAGCTTAAGCCCCTTCGCGCCGTAGGCGATCACTTCCGCGCCCTGCTCCGCGTCCACGAAAAGGCGCATCACGGATTCCCCGAAAAATTGGAAAAACGGCGTCATGACCGAAGAAAAAAGCAGCATCAGCAGCGCGGCTTGGCGGAAGCCTTTTTTTACCCGCTCCTGCTTGCCCGCGCCGATATTCTGCCCCGTAAAGGTGGACAGGGCGGCAAACATGGAATTATACGGCTGCTGTACCAGCACCTCCACCCGGCTGGTGGCGGTAAAGGCCGCGCCCACCACGGAGCCGAAGCTGTTCACCACTGATTGCAGAATCACCAGCGACAGCGCGATCATGGAGGACTGGGCGGCCAGCGGCACGCCGATGCGGAAGCATTTGCGAATGAGCGCAGGCTCCATTTGCCATTGCTCCCGATCAATGATAAACATGGGGTTATGGCGCAGGGAATAAGCGATGCACCCAATGGCGGACATAAGCTGGGAAAGAATGGTGGCCGCCGCCGCGCCGCCCACGCCCCAATTCAGGGCACGGATGAAGAATAAATCCAGAAACACATTCAAAACGCTGGAAACGACCAGGAAGAAGAGGGGCGTTTTGGAATCCCCAATTCCCCGCAGGATGGCGGAAATGCAGTTATACATGGAAACGCCGATAACGCCCACGCACATGACCCGCATGTAAACCACCGATTGCTCCACAATGTTTCCCGGCGTGCCCAGCAGCCTCAGCACCGGCCGGGACAGCGTAAAGCCCAGCGCGCCCATCATCAGCGCGCTGCCCGTCATGATATACACGGCGTTCGTAATCAGCTGTTTTACTGTTTTGGGCTGGTTTGCGCCAAACGCCTGGGCAATCAGAATGCCCACGCCGTTGGACAGGCCGTTGCAAAGCGAAAAAAACAAAAAATTCAGGGAGCTGGTGGCGCCGACGGCGGCCAGGGCGTCCGGCCCCACATACCGGCCCACGATCATCATGTCCACCATGCTGTATACCTGCTGAAAAATGTTGCCGATCAGCAGCGGCACCATAAACCGAAGCAGCAGGCCGGCCGGATTGCCCTCCGTCATATCCATCATGTGATGGCTCCGTCCGCGAAAAGTCATACGTTTGGCTTCCTCCCCAAAGAACAATATCTTGAACCGCATCTATATTAGACAATCCGGCGCGGATGGACAATATTATTTTTGTTGACTTTTGCCCGATTTTTGCTATCATGGCAAAGAAGGAGGGAAAAGAACATGCAGCAAAGAGAAATTATTCGGTTCGGCGCGGTGCAGGACATTGCGGCCATCAATTCCCAGGGCATGTTTCAATATCCCGGCCATTGGCACAATGAGGCGGAGTTCATCCTGGCGTTAAAAAACGAATGCGTTTGCCGGATTGCGGAAAAGGATTACCGCCTTTCCCAAGGCGATATTCTGCTCATTTGGCCCAGGGAAATGCACGAAATGCTGTCCATTCCGGAAAACGGCATGCTGTTCATTCAGTTTTCCGCCAGCCTTCTGGAAAGCAACCGGGATTTGGCCGTGGCCATCCGCATGCTCCCCCCGGTGCATCATCTGACCAGAACGGAATATCCTGAATTGACCTACCGCCTTTCCCAAATGATGCGGGACATGGCGGCGATCTACCAATCGGATGATTTTTTTCGGGAAACGCGGTGCAAGCTGCTCGTTTTTCAAATGCTGATGCTGCTTGCCGAGCACGGCGATAAAGCAAAAATCCGTCAATCGGAAAACGCTTATTTTTCCAGAGAAGCCTGGACCAGGATGCGCCAGGCCTGCGTGTATATCGACGCCCATTACACCGACGATCTGCGGCAAACGGAGGTGGCCAAGGCAGTTGGGCTGAGCCCTTGGTATTTTTCCAGGCTTTTTCAGCAGTATGTTCAATCCTCCTTTCCGGCCTATCTGGCCCAGGTCCGCGTGCACGCCGCCATGCGGCTGCTGACCGACAGCGATTTGACGATTACGGAATGCGCGTATTTGGCCGGTTTTCAGTCCATTACCGTGTTTAATAAGGTTTTTTCGGAAATGACCGGCTCCGCCCCGCGGGAATACCGGCGGATGTATATGAACGCGCCCGGTCATTTGGAAGCATCCAAATAGGAACGCCGCCGCGTATCCATTGCCCATAGCGCAGCGCAAAAAATGAAAAAAACCATAACGTACATTGACAAAACAGTAGAAAACTGATACAATTTATACAATTATTGCTCATGCGGTGGTATTAAAGATGAGCAAAACGATTAAAGGAGGAATCTTTTCATGAAGAAATCCATTGTGCTCCTGCTGATCGCAGCCCTTCTGTGCACCCTGTTTGTTCCCGCCATGGCCGAGGAAAAGGCGGAGGGCTGGAACAATGTGAACGCTGAAGGCTACGTGTTCCCCGACTATTCGGGCCAGACGCTCAGCATCATGTGGTGGGGCTCCGATACCCGCGCCCGCATGACCGAAGAAGTGATCCATCTGTGGGAAGAAAAGACCGGCGCCAAGGTTGAGTTTGAAAACTACGACGGCGGCGGCTACTGGACCGTGTTCCAGTCCAAAATGGCGGCCAACGATTTGACCGACGTATTCCAGATGGGCAACAACTGGCTCACCTATTACGACACCATTGAGCCCCTGAATGCCTACATTGACGCGGGCATCATTGACACCACCGCCATCGGCCCCGCCATGATCGCCACCACCGTGAACCAGGCCAACGGCGATGTGACTGGTATTTCCAACGGCACGAACGCCCGCTGCTTTGCCTACAACCCCGCCATCTTCGACGAAGCCGGCGTGCCCTATCCCACCGATAACTGGACCTGGGACGATTTCGCCGCCGCTGCCCGCAAGATTCACGAAGTGACCGGCAACCCCGCCGTCACCACCCTGGAATACAACTCCCTGGCGTTCTCCACCGTGACCCAGTGGAAGGAAGGCTACAACTTCTACGCCATGGACGGCACCGACTTTGCCTTCAACGGCGACACCGCCCCCATCGCCTTCATTTTTGACCTGCTCACCACCCTGCAGGCCGAAGGCGCCATTGCCGACTACGGCATTCAGAACGAAATCGGCTCCAACATCGAAGCGGACTGGATCGCCTTCGGCGATTCCGCCATGGTAATGCTGTCCTCCAACCAGTTCCAGGCGCTGAGCAACGTGGCCGCTGAAAACGGCA
>CAMOHY010000256.1 GCA_946615495.1 uncultured Clostridia bacterium | reverse complement strand
GGGTCACGATGGGGTCGCCGTCCCGGTAAAAGCCGATGCGGCGCACCTCGTCCACCTTCCACTGCCGGGCGGGGTCGTCCGGAAAGCCGATGCCGCTTTCATCCAGCGTGCCGGGCAGGCGCAAAGGAGCGCTCTGGCCGGGTATTTCGCATTGCCAAATGCCGGATAAATCCATCCATTTTCTCATTTTTTTGCTCCTATACGTTCAGTACGAAATCGCCGTTGGGGCGCTTGAGCTGGGCGGTTGGGGAAAGAGCGCCGGTATAGGTCCAGCTTTCGCCGGGCTTTAGGTCCGGCACGGGCACGCGGCGGCCGCCGTCCTGGAGAAAATATCCCTGAACGGCGTAGCAAGGCAAATCGTCCCGGCAGGTAAGCGTCAGGCCGCCCGTCTGGCGGCGGGAAATCAGGGGCGCGTGCTCCCGCTGCACGGTAAAATAGGAGGGCTTTGTTTCTCCCCGCAGCCCGGCTGAGCCGTGCACCCGCCGCCGGAGCCTGCCTTTTCCTTCTTCGCCCATGTGGGTGCGGTAATCGTTCAGGCAGAAGTACACCGTGCCCACGATTTGGGTCAGGGGCCGGTAATAATTGGTTTTTTCCAGAAAGATTTTTTCGCGGGCGGGGTCGCCGCCGGGGAAGGCGGGCTCGCACAGGCCGAATTCCGAAGGAATGAACGCCCGGCCCGGATGGGCGGAAAGCAGCTCCCGCCAGGCGCCGTCCTGCTCCAGCCCCTGGTGCCAGGTGCCGATATAATCGTTGATGCACAGGATATCGCCGTCCCCCGCGCCGTCGTGGAAGGGGCACTGCCAGGCGGTGTTGGTAACGTAATTTACGGGCCGCGTACCGTCCAGGCTGCGGGCGAACGCACAGGCGGACCGCACGTAGCGCTGCACCCTTTCCGTTTGGCCGGAAAGCTCGTTGCCCACGCCCCAGGCGATGATGGAGGGGTGATGGCGGTGGGACAGAATGGTTTCGCGCAATTGCTGGCACACCACCGGCCACAGCGCCTCCGGGTCGCCCTCCGGCTGCTTGCCCCAGAAGGGTATTTCCTCCTGCACCAGCAGGCCGTGGCGGTCGCACCAATCATACACCCAATCGTCCTGCTGCCAATGGAAGCGGGTGAGCACGCTGTTGCTTTCCTTGAGCAGGGCGAGCATGCGCTCCATGTCCTCCCGCGTTTCCGCCGCGCCCTTGTCCGGGTCCGAGCCGGGCATCCATTCCATGCCGGGCAGGCGCACGCTTTCGCCGTTCAAAAACCACGCGCCGCCCTGTACCTTCAATTCCCGGAAGCCGAACACCACGTCCCTTTCCGCCGATATTTCCTTTCCGGCCGTCAGCCGCAGGCGCAGGGTGCACAGCGCCGGGCGGTCAAAATGCCAGAAGCTGACGCGGGGCAAAAGAAAAGGCGCCAGGGAGGCGGCGTTTTCCGCAAGCGGCAATTCGCCCTGCATAAGCGGCGCGGCGGACAGCGGCGAAAAGCTGTTTTCCGCCCCCTCGTGCAGCGTCCATTGCAGGGTATCGCCCGCCTGCGCGCCGCTTAGGGCGGCGTCAAAGCCAAACAGCGCGGCGCCGCCCTGCTGGCGCTCTCCGGTGGGCAGGAGGACGGGCTGGGCGCAAACGGAAACATCCTCAAAGCAGAGGCGGCCCGTGCGCAGGCATTCGACGGGCCGGTACAGCCCGCCGTCGTTGGCCCAGTCAAAGCTGCGGCCATAAGGCAGGGAAGCGCCGGAATAGCTGTTGTCCACAGAAACGGTGATTTCTCCGTCCCCGCCGGGGCGGAGGAAGGGCGTAATTTCCAGGGTAAAGGGGGTGTAGCCGCTGTGCAGGTGACGCCCGGCCAGCGCACCGTTTACATACACCTCCGCGTCCCGGTTGGCGCCGCGGAAGCGGAGAAAGGTGCGCTGTCCTTCCTGGGCGCGAAGGACCGTGCGGTACCAGCCCTTGCCGGTATAGTCCTCCAGGCCGGGCTCCACGCTCCAGGTATGGGGCAGGGCCACGCTTCGGGCCGCCGGGGTAAGCAGGCAGTCCGCTTTTTCGCCCACGGCAAAGCGCCAGTCCGTCAATAATTCCATGGTTTTCCTCCGTTCGGCCTGCTTTTTTTCGTGTCCATCATACCACAGAGACCGGGCCTCCTTCAAGAAAAAAAGAAAAAAGCGGCTAAAAAATGGTAAGTACAGGCGAAAATATTTCAATTTTTTGAAATCGGAAGGAGAAACTTGAAAAAACCATTGACAAAGAGGCCCGTTCAACGGTATAATAGCATTCGGTCACGATTGGAGTGATGTGCTTGTTGCTGGATGTTTCCCGCGCCTTGCGCGCACCGGGGGAGGAAATCCCCTTTCTGCATCGTGATGCCATCCCGCCGCAGGAAATCTTCGGTGAAACGGTGGAATTTTCCGATGTGCTCCTTTCCGGCTTTTACTCCGCGATGGAGGAAAGCCTGCATATCCGGGGCACGCTGAGCGCTGTGGCGCACGGCCATTGCGCGGGGTGCTTAAAGCCCGTGGATTACCGGGTGGAAGTGCCCTTTGACGAAACCTTCACCCGCCAGGGCCGCTACGCGCGGACAGAGGAAGAGAGCGGCGAAGAAGAAGGATGGATGTTTGAAGGCTCCAAGGTGGAGCTTTCCCATCTTGCGCTGACGCTGGCAGTGCTGGATTTGCCCATTCGCTTTGAATGCGGCGATGATTGCCCGGCCCTGTCCCAGCTGATGTCGGAGGATGAATTCACTACGCATGCTTGCCAGAAGGACATGCCCGACCAGCATCCTTTTTCGGCATTGCAGCAATTGCTGACAAAGGATCAGGAGGTGTAATTATGGCTCTGCCCAAAGGAAAAGTATCCAAGGCCCGCGGCCGTTCCCGTCGCGCGAACTGGAAGCTGGAGCTTCCCGCTATCGTGGAATGCAAACAGTGCCACCAGATGAAGCTGGCGCACCGCGTGTGCAAGCATTGCGGCTATTACGATGGCAAGCAGGTCATCGTGATGGACGAAGAAAAGAACGCGTAAGCAGAAAGCCGTTCCGCCGAAAAAATGCCTGTACGAATGGGCATTTTTTCGTAAGGAGCGGAAAAAAAGAAATAGCCCTGTGAATGGAAGGAGTACGCTCTACCGTCACCCCGTAAAAGAGAGGCAGCCCTTGGCTGAAAGGCTGCCGGGGAAGCGGAGCGGAAGGTCGTCCGGGAGGGCGGCGGATGAACAGCAAAGTAGTCCGTCCGGAATGGCGCGCACGTTACCGCGGCCAAGAGGCGGCGAAGGCTTTTCGCCGCGAAGCAAGGTGGTACCACGGGTCAATCCGTCCTTCGGGAGGATCGGCCCGTGTTCTTTTATGAAAGGAGGAATCCCCCATGCCCGATACCTTCACCATGGAAAAAACCTACAACCCCCAGGCCATCGAAAAGGAAACCTACGAAAAGTGGGAGGCCAGCGGGGCGTTTGCGCCCAAGGCCGATAAGAGCAAAAAGCCCTTCACCATCGTGATGCCGCCGCCCAACGTGACGGGCCAGCTCCATATGGGCCACGCCATGGACGCGACCTTGCAGGACGCCCTCATCCGCTATCACCGCATGAAGGGCGACCCCACCCTGTGGCTGCCCGGCACGGACCACGCCAGCATCGCCACGGAAGTGAAGGTGGTGGAAAAGCTGCGCAAGGAAGGGCTTACCAAGGAGCAATTGGGCCGGGAGGGCTTTCTTGAGCACGCCTGGGCCTGGAAGCGGGAGTACGGCGGCCGCATCACCCGCCAGCTCCGCCGCATGGGCGCTTCCTGCGATTGGA
>CAMOHY010000255.1 GCA_946615495.1 uncultured Clostridia bacterium | reverse complement strand
GGATATCTTCATCAAAACCATGTCCACCGTGGCCAACACCCTGGTCAGCGTGTTCAGGAACATTACGCTGATCCGGTAAAAAATTTCGCGCAAGTTTTCCTTAACCCTCAGGTAAAGAACCCGCAGAGCGGCGCTTTCCAGCCCGCTCTGTGGGTTTTTTGCTGACTTGACAATTTTTTCGCAATCGGGTATAATGCACCGGAATACGGAAAGCCGCGGGCTCACAGTCTCCGGCTTTGCGAAAGAAAGGGGCGTGGCCCACGGTGCGAACCTTGCTCAAAGGCGGTCAGGTATATCAGCGGGGTGCTTTTTCATTGGCCGATGTGGCCGTTCGGAAAGGGTGCGTGGAGGCGGTTGCTTCCGCTATTCCTCCCCGTCCAGGCGACCGTATTTTGGATTTTTCCCATTGTTTCCTTATTCCCGGTTTCGTTGATGTGCATGTGCATCTTCGTGAGCCGGGTTTTCTTTATAAGGAAACCATTGAAACGGGCACCCAGGCGGCGGCCCGGGGCGGCTATGCCGCAGTGTGCGCCATGCCCAATGTGAGCCCCGCGCCGGACACCATGAAGAGCCTGAAGGTGCAATTGGACGCCATCAAAAAGAAGGCCAGGGTGCCGGTGTACCCCTACGGCTGCATTACCATGGGCCAGAAGGGCCGGGGAGAGCTGGCGGATTTTATGGGCCTTGCTCCCCACGTGTGCGCCTTTTCCGACGACGGCCGGGGCGTGCAGGACGGGGAACTGATGGAACTGGCTATGCTGGCCGTGCGCAAAACGGGCAAGCTCATTGCCGCCCACTGCGAGGATGAAAGCCTGCTTCGGGGCGGCTATATCCACGACGGGCCCTACGCCCGCCTCCACGGCCACGCGGGCATCTGCTCCGAAAGCGAAACCGCCCAGGTGAAGCGCGATCTGAAATTGGCGGCCCAAACCGGCTGCCCCTACCACGTGTGCCACGTATCGGCCAAGGAAACGGTGCAGGCCATTCGGGACGCCAAGCGGGCGGGGGTGAACGTGAGCTGCGAAACCGCGCCCCATTACCTGCTGCTGACAGACATGGACCTGCAGGAGGACGGGCGCTTCAAAATGAACCCGCCCATCCGGGAAGCGGCAGACCGGGACGCCTTGATTGAAGGCATCCTGGACGGCACCATCGACATGATCGTGACCGACCACGCGCCCCATTCCGACGAGGAAAAGGCCAAGGGCCTGGAGGGCAGCCTGATGGGCGTGGTGGGGCTGGAATGCGCCTTCCGGGTGCTCTACGACCGTCTGGTGCGGGAGCAAAAGATTCTTTCCCTGGAAAAGCTGGTGGAGCTCATGAGCCTGAACCCCAGGGCCCGGTTCCAAATCCCCGGCGGCATTGAGCCGGGACAGCGGGCGGACATTACCGCCATCGACCCGGAAAAGACCGGCGTCATCGACCCGGAGGACTTTTATTCCATGGGCCAATCCACTCCCTTTGAGGGCTGGCAGACCACCGGCGACGTGGTTATGACCATGGCGGGCGGCAGCATTGTGTGGCTGGCAAAATAACCGTACGGCGGATCAAAAGCATGTGTGTCCCGCTTCCGCGGGAGGAAAGGACAGGAAAAGGATTATGGCGAAGCGCACGGATATCAAAAAGGTACTCATCATCGGCTCCGGCCCCATCGTGATCGGCCAGGCGGCGGAATTCGACTACGCGGGCACTCAGGCGTGCCTGGCGCTGAAGGAAGAAGGATACGAAGTAATTCTGTGCAATTCCAACCCCGCCACCATTATGACCGATACCTCCATCGCCGACAAAGTGTACATGGAGCCTTTGACGCTGGAATACGTTGCCAAAATCCTGCGCTACGAGCGGCCGGACGCCATCGTGCCCGGCATCGGCGGCCAGACGGGGCTGAACCTGGCCATGCAGCTGGAAAAAAAGGGCGTGCTGCGGGAATGCGGCACCCAATTGCTTGGCACCTCCAGCGAAAGCATTGAGCGGGCCGAGGACCGGGAGCTGTTCAAGGAAATGTGCCTGAAAATCGGCGAGCCCGTCATTCCCTCCGAAATTACTTATAACATGGAGGAGGCCAAGGCCGCGGCCCAGCGCATCGGCTATCCCGTGGTGCTGCGCCCCGCCTTCACCCTGGGCGGCACCGGCGGCGGCTTTGCCAACAACGAAGAAGAGCTGGTGGAAATCGGCCAGAACGGCTTTGCCCTGTCCCCCGTGCATCAGGTGCTGGTGGAAAAGAGCGTGAAGGGCTACAAGGAAATTGAATTCGAGGTCATGCGCGACAGCAACGACCGCGCCATCACCATCTGCGGCATGGAAAACATTGACCCCGTGGGCGTGCACACCGGCGACAGCATTGTGGTGGCCCCCATCCTGAGCCTGAACGACCACGACCTGAAAATGCTCAACGACAGCGCCATCAAAATTATCCGCGAGCTGAAAATCGAGGGCGGCTGCAACGTGCAGTTCGCCTTGAATCCCACCTCCTCCGAATATTTCCTCATTGAGGTAAACCCGCGGGTATCCCGCTCCTCCGCCCTGGCCAGCAAGGCCAGCGGCTACCCCATCGCCAGGGTGACGGCCAAAATCGCCCTGGGCATGGCCCTGGAGGATATTGCTGTGGCGGGCGGCACCGCGGCCATCGAGCCCCGCCTGGATTACATCGTGGCCAAATTTCCCCGCTTCCCCTTTGATAAATTTCCTTCCGCCCCCAACACCCTGGGCACCCAGATGAAGGCCACGGGCGAGGTGATGGGCATCGGCAGCACGTTGGAGGAATGCCTGCTCAAATCCGTGCGCAGCCTGGAAACCGGCGTGTGCCATTTTTACCTGCCCAAGTTTGACGGCAAAACTGACGAAGAGCTGCTGGATTATATCAGCGCCTTCCGGGATGACAACGTGTACGCCATTTTTGAGCTGCTGCGCCGGGGCGTGAGCATTGAAACGCTGCACGAAAAAACCATGATTACGGAATTGTTCCTGGAAAGCTTCCAGCGCATCGTGAACATGGAAAACACGCTGAAGGAAAACATCAATGACATCCAGGCGCTGCGCGACGCCAAAATCATGGGCTTTTCCGACCGGTATATCGCCAAGCTGTGGCACTTGAATGAAATCGAAATCTACAGCCGGCGCAAGGCGGAGGGCATCACGCCCGTGTTCCGCATGGTGGATACCCTGCATACCGGAAAATACATCGCCTACCTGTATTCCTCCTATTCCCATGAAAACGACAGCCGCCTGACGGATAAAAAGAAAATCGTGGTGCTGGGCGCGGGCCCCATCCGCATCGGCCAGGGCGTGGAATTCGATTATTCCACCGTTCACGCGGTGCAAACCATCCGGCGGGCAGGGTATGAAGCCATCATCATCAACAACAACCCCGAAACCGTGTCCACCGACTACACCACCGCCGACAAGCTGTACTTTGAGCCCCTCACCCCCGAAGACGTGATGGCCATCCTTGATTTTGAACAGCCCCAGGGCGTTATCGCCTCCCTGGGCGGGCAGACCGCCATCAACCTGGCCCAGCCGCTGATGAACCGGGGCGTAAAGCTTATCGGCACGGACTGCGCCGCCATCGAGCGGGCCGAAAACCGGGACAGCTTTGAAAAAATCCTGCTGGAGCTGGGCATTCCCCAGCCCAAGGGCCAGGCCGTTACCAACATTGAGGACGGCGTGGCCGCCGCCAGCGAAATCGGCTATCCCGTGCTGGTGCGGCCCAGCTTCGTGCTGGGGGGCCGGGCCATGCAGATCGTGGGCAACGAAGCGCAGCTGCGCAAATACCTCAAATCCGCCGTGGAAAT
>CAMOHY010000254.1 GCA_946615495.1 uncultured Clostridia bacterium | reverse complement strand
AAAATGAGCATTTCCAGGCAGTTCAGCCTGGAAATGCTCATTTTATAGCAAATTGATCGAGGAAGCAACATTCTGCCGCTCCTCGGACCGGCAAAGCCGGTCCTGCGGCTTTTTTGCTGGGGAACTTTTTATGGGGAAATCAGCGTTGCTCCACCGGCAGCCAAACCCGCATTTCGCCCATGCCCCGGTTATTCCAGGCAAAATAGGGCACGAGGGTAATGGCCGCGTCTTCCTCTTGGGGAGGCTGCCAGGGGGCGTACAGGGGAGCGTTTGCCGCCGCCTTTACGCGCTTGCCGGGAAGGGTAAGGATGGGGAGGCTTACGCCGCCCAGGTCCGCCTCCGTTACCGCGGCTTCCTTGGCCGCTTCAGGCCGGACTCTGAGCAGGTGAAGGCCTTTTCCGTTGTCCTTTTCCTCCGCGCAGTACACAAAGGGCCCGCGGACGAAGCACACCTGGTCCATGGCTTCTTTTACCAGGGGAGAGGCGGCCAGGGCCTGCACCGGCATGGTAAAAGCCCATTCAATGCTGTCGCCGGGCTGCCAGGCCTTGGTAAAAATGGAATAGCCCTGAGAGGAGCGGACAGAAATGCCGCCGCACAGCTGATAGCCGTTAAACCGCATCCAGCTGGGCTCCCGCAGGGCAATGGCGCCCTGGGCGCTGCCTTCCGCCACGGTCAGGCTGGCTTTTCCCGCCCCCATATCCACATCCAGGCGCAGCTTCAAGGGCGCTCCATTCAGCACGGCGTCGATTTCGCTGCCGATCAAAAGATGGATATACAGGGTGTCCCGGTTCTGGGTGGCAATGTACTGGCCCAGAGAGGATACGATGCGGGCGATGTTGGGCGGGCAGCAGGCGCAGCCGAACCATTTTTGCCGGATAGGCTTTACATGGCGCAGCCGTTCGTCGCTTTCGCAGGCCGCCGGGTCCACTTCCAGGGGGTTGACGTAGAAAAAGCTTTTGCCGTCCAGGGCCATGCCGGACAGCACGGTGTTGTACAGCGCGCGCTCCATCACCTCGGCGTATTCCGCCCTGGGCTCCAATTGCAGCATGCGCCGGGCGAAAAAGGCCAGGCCGATGGCGGCGCAGGTTTCGGAATAGGCGGTGTCGGCGGGAAGGTCATAGGGCCGGGAGAAGGCTTCGCCCACATGGGTGCCGCCCACGCCGCCGGTCACGTACATTTTTTCCTGCGCCGTGGAATGCCACAGCCGTTCGCAGGCAGCCTTCATTTCCGGGTCGTCCATCAGCCGGGCTTCGTCCGCCATGCCGCTGCACAGGTACATTTGCCGCACCGCATGGCCCACCGCCTCCTTCATTTGCCGCACGGGCCTATGGGCCTGATAATAGCTGTACCTGTCCGCCGTTACGGGCAGGGGCGGCTGGCCCTGGACCTGGCGGCGGCGGTTTTCCTCCAGGGCGAAGGTGCTGGGGTCCGTGCCCCGCACATCCAGGAAAAAGCGGCTCAGGTCCCGCCATTCCTCCTCGCCCGTTTCCTCGTACAGGCGCATCAGCGCCATTTCGGCAATCTCATGGCCGGGGCAGCCCCGTTCCCCCTTGGGCCCAAAGCGCCGGGCAATGCAGGCGGCAAAGCGCCGGGCGGCGTTCAGCAAATCGTCCTGTCCGGTGGCCTGCTTCCAGGCCACCGCCGCCTCCGTCAGGTGGCCGAAGCAGTACAATTCATGGTGATCCTTTAAGTAGGTAAAGGCGTTTTCCCGGCCGTTCAAGGTGTAATAGGTGTCCAGGTACCCATCCTCCTCCTGGGCGGCGCAGATCATATCCACCGCCTGCTGGGCCTGGGCCTTCAGCGCCTCATCGGGGCGCAGCGACAGCTGATAGGCCACGGCCTCCAGCCATTTGTACCCGTCGCTGTCCTGAAACACCCAGCCGTAAAAAGCGTCCGGGTGAGGCCGGGCTTCATCCTGGGGCTGCCGGGCGATATCGCCCGTCCTGTCCACAGGCGTATAGATTTTTCCCGCTTTCTTGGCGGCCACGGCGCGGGCGGCGGCCCGCATGTTATGGGTCCACCAGCTTTTGGCCGCGCCGGGGATGCGGTCGTTCAGCGCTTCCCACTGGTAAGGGATCACCGCGCTGCGGATCAATTCCATTTCCCGGCCCCAAAAATCGTCCGTCACCCGCACGCTGCGCAGCGGCAGCGGGGCGGAATAAGCTTCGTTCATGGTTTGTCCTCCTTGCGTCACAGCATGGTCAGCCTAAACACCACCGGCATATCGGTGCGCAGGGCGGGGCCGGACAAGTGCAGGCCCTGCTCATCCCGCGTAAAGGGCACCTCCCGGCCGCCAATCAGGCATTCCGCCTTGGCGACGCCGCCCACGAACGCGGGCAGGGACAGGGAACGAATGCTGACCTGCCCATCCTCCGGGTAAGCCATTACCGCGCAGTAGAGGGCGTCGCCCTTTACGGTAAAGCGGATATCCTCCTTGGTGTAATGCTGCTCCTTGCTTTCGGCAAACTGGCCCTCCTCCACGTTGGTGGGGCCTTCGCCGAACACGCGCCAGGGCCGGGTGTCATAGATGGCTTCGCCGTTTTCCTTCAGCCACGCGCCCATGGACTTTAGCACGTGGGTGTCCTCCGGGCCGATGGTGCCGTCGGCCTTGGGCCCGACGTTCAAAAGCAGCGCGCCGTTTTTGCTCACCACGTCAACCAGGGTGCGCACCAGGTCGCAGGGCTGCTTGAACTCATTCTGCTCGGTGTAGCACCAGCTGTTCTTGGCGATGGCGGTGTCCGTCTGCCAGAAATAGGGCTGGGTGGCGGCGAAATGGCCCCGCTCCATATCCGGGATGGCGGTGCCGAACATGAAGGTGTCCTGCTTATAATCAATGGCGGGCTGGATGCCCCATTCCTCCGCCCGGTTGTAGTAATAGGCGGCGAATTTTTTTAAATAAGGCTTGAGCACGTTTTGCAAAATCCACCAATCGAAATACACCACCACAGGGCGGAATTTATCCACCAGTTCGCAGCAGCGCAGCAGCCAATCCTCCATGTATTCTTCCGTGGGCACGGATTCGCTGTCCCGGTTGAAATGGTCCTTGGGCTCCTTCATGCTGGGCCAATACAGGTGGTCCCGGTCAATAGGGTCGTGAATATCGGAATCGAAATCCTTGCCGTGGCCCAGGAAGAACCAATGCTCAAACCGGTGGCTGCTCACGCCCATGGGGATGCCGCGGTCGGCGAGGGCCTGCTTGAGCTCCGCGGTGGTGTCCCGGCAGGGGCCCATTTCCGCGGCGTTCCAGTGGGACAATTCGCTCTTGTACATCTGGAAGCCGTCATGGTGCTCGGCCACGGGAATCACATACCGGGCGCCCGCTTCCTTAAACAGGTCCGCCCAGGCGGCGGGATCGAACTTTTCGGCCTTGAACAGGGGGATAAAATCCTTGTAGCCAAACTGCTTATGAGGACCGTAGGTCTTGATATGGTGCTCAAACTCCGGCGTGCCCTGGATGTACATGTTCCGGGGGTACCATTCGTTGCGGTAGGCGGGCACGGAGTACACGCCCCAGTGAATGAAAATGCCGAATTTGGCGTTTTGGTACCATTGCGGCGCCTGGAACTGGGAAAGGGACGCCCAGTCAGCCTTGAAGCGGCCGTTTTGAATCACTTGGTCAATTTCATGCAGCCTTTTTTTGCGGTCCGTATCGTTCATAGGGAATGCTCCTCCTTTGGCTGAGTTCTTTTTGCTGCTCCCATTATAAGGGAGGACGGCTTTTTTTTCAATATCATCCTTTGCGGGGGAAGCGCTGCTCTCCGCATTTTTCCGCTGATTCTGTCAAAGCGTTGG
>CAMOHY010000253.1 GCA_946615495.1 uncultured Clostridia bacterium | reverse complement strand
CCGCTTCAATCTGGAGCACAACAACATCACCTGCATCCGGGGCTGCTATGTGAACGATCAGGGGCAGGTCATTTCCTCCTTTACCCGTTCCCTGGTGGGCATGGCCCAGGAGGAGGCGGAAAAATACCTGGCCATTTTCAAGCGCACCCTGTCCGGCACCCAGGGGCAGAACCTGATCGATATCGATTTTGATCCGGAAACCCTGCTCACTTCTCCCGAACATCAGCTGCTTACTTCGCTCAAGGACACCGCCCTGCGGGACGATGAAACGGTGGATTACTTTTTCCAGCAAATCATCGCCAACCTGCATATGGAGGACCATTACCTGATTCTGCTCATGCACGACGGCTACGATATTCCCTACCGCTCCAGCGCGGATGACAGCAAGGACATGGATATGTCCACCGAGGTGTTTCATTATGTGCTGTGCAGCGTGTGCCCGGTGAAGCTGACCAAGCCCACCCTTTCCTACGACGCGGGAAGCAACGATTTCCGCAGCAAGGAATCGGACTGGATCGTGGGCGCGCCGGAAATGGGCTTCCTCTTTCCTGCCTTTGAGGAGCGTGCGGCCAATATTTACCGGGCCCTTTACTACACGCGGGACACGGCGGAAAACCACGATGATTTCGTCAGCACCGTGTTCCAATCCGAATTGCCCATGCCCGCCGACAGCCAGAAGGAAACCTTCCAGGCCATTTTGCAGGAAACCCTGCAGGAGGATTGCAGCCTGGAGGTAATGCAGGCCGTGCACGAGCAGGTGATGGAAAAGCTGGAGGAGCAAAAGGCCGATAAGCGGGCCGAGCCCCTGAAGCTGACCAAGTACGACGTATCCGACGTGCTGGCGGAATGCGGCGTTTCTCCCGCCCGTATGGAGGCCTTCAACGAGCGCTACGACCAGGCCTTTGGCGACCAGGCCCGCGTCAGCGCCGTGAACCTGGTAAGCACCAATCAATTCGAGGTGCGCACGCCCAGCGTGGTGGTGAAGGTCCATTCGGACCGCACCGACCTGGTGGAAACCCGTGTTATCGACGGCCACCCCTATATCCTCATCCGCGCCGACGAGGGCGTGGAGGTAAACGGCGTGAACGTGAGCATTTGAACGGCTGTATAAAACTGAAAGGACAGAGTACAGCGTGCAGAATGCAGATGATATAGCGATCCCAAGCGTCGCAGCCCGATGCTATTCATCAAAATAATCTGCACGCTGTACGCTGAACTCTGTTTTCTGCGCTCTGCTCTCTCTGCTTTAAAGTGCCTTTAAAACAAACAAAAACCAAAAATAAAAAAACGCGAAGCCGCCATTGTTTTGCAGGCTCGCGTTTTTTTCTGGACGGGGCTTACACCATTTCCAATTGCACGTTCAGCTTTTTCAGCCTCGAAACCATGTCCGCGTCAAGGCCATTGTCGGTAAGCAGCAGGCCCGCTTCCTGCAAATCGCAAATACGGGCCAAGGCCACCCGGCCAAACTTGCTGTGGTCCGCCGCGATAACGCTGCGGGCGGCGCAGTGCAGCATAAGCCGCTTCACGCCTACCTCGGCAAAGTTGGCGTTGGTGGCGCCGCCGGTCAGGTCGATGCCATCCACGCCGATGAAAGCGATATCCACATGCGTATCCCGGATGAAATTTTCCGTTACCGTGCCCACCAATTCCTGCCGTCCCTGCCGCCGGGTGCCGCCGGTGACGATGAGAGTGCTGGAAGGATGAATGGGCGTTTGATAGGCAATGTATAGATCGTTGGTAATCAGCGTCAGGTTTTCATGGTGGCACAAAGCCTGCGCGATAAAGAAGGTGGTGGTGCCGGAATCGATCATCACCGTATCGCCGGGATGCACCATTTTGGCTGCCGCGTCGGCAATGCGGTGCTTTTCCTCCAGCATTTGATTGATCTTTTCCGAGTACATGGATTCATAGGACGTGCTGCGGTCTACCTTGATGGCGCCGCCATGAGTGCGGCGCAGAGCGCCCTGCTGGTCCAGATCGTCCAGATCGCGCCGGACCGTGGCCTCCGATACATGAAACTTTTCCGCCAGCTCATGAATTTGAGCGCTGGTGTTCGCTTCAATGTATTCCATCATTTTCTTTTGCCGTTCGGCTGGGATATAGGTATTCTTCTCCATCGGGTCGCACCTCCGCACTTGGTATAAAAGGTGTTCCGGGATTTCCAACCACCTATATCATACAATATTTTCTTGAATTTGTAAAGTGCCGCCCAGGAATCCATTTCCGAAGCGGCAATTTTTTGGAAAAATCAGCTAATAATTTACATTTTCCCGATCACTTTTGTCAACAACGCGGCGAAATCGGCCCGCACCAGGCGGCCCATTTCCATTACCTCCTGATGGTTGATGGGCTGGTTCATTACGCCCGCGGCCATATTGGTGATGCAGCTCACGCCCAGCACCTGCATGCCGCAGTGGCGGGCCACGATGGTTTCCGGCACGGTGGACATGCCCACGGCGTCGGCGCCCAGCACGCGGGCCATACGAATCTCCGCCGGGGTTTCATAGGTCGGCCCGCTCATCCAGCAGTACACGCCCTGGCGCAAATCGATATCCAATTCGCGGGCCGCCTGCATGGTAAGCTCCCGCAGCGATTTGGCGTAGGCGTCGGTCATATCGGGGAAGCGGGGGCCGAAGGCGTCCAGATTGGGTCCGACCAGGGGATTTTTGCCGGAAATATTGATAAAATCCGTTATCATCATCAAAATGCCCGGCCTAAAATCGATGTTCACGCCTCCCGCCGCGTTGGTGAGGATCAATTTTTTCACGCCCAGCCGCGCCATGACCCGGATGGGCAGCGTCACATCGGCCATGCTGTGGCCCTCGTAGCTGTGGAAGCGGCCGCTCATCATGAGCACCCGTTTGCCATTTAGCTCACCCGCGATAAACTTGCCCGCGTGCCCGGCCACGGTGGCCCTGGGAAAGCCCGGTATGTCGGCGTAAGCGATTTCCTTGGCGTTTTTCAGGTCGTTGCCAAAATCGCCCAGGCCGCTGCCCAGCACCACGGCAATTTCCGCCCGGCCCAGCGCGGCTTCCACCGCGTCCGCCGCCCGCTGGATGCGCTGCATTTCCGCTTCGCAGCCCGCCTCAATCTCCCGCAGGTAGGATTTGGCGCCAAAGCGCTCCTGAAGCCCAAAGAATTCGCAGATGGTGGCCGCGGT
This sequence comes from uncultured Clostridia bacterium, assembly GCA_946615495.1. Classification (GTDB taxonomy): domain Bacteria; phylum Bacillota; class Clostridia; order Christensenellales; family Aristaeellaceae; genus RUG563. The sequence continues at coordinate 636 of CAMOHY010000253.1, read as the reverse complement.
GTCCGCAAAGGTGTCGCGGGTGCCGATGGGGTGCTGGCCCTTCATGCCCTTTTTCCAAATCAGCAAAGGCGCGTATTCACGGGTGTGGTCCGTGCCCTTATAGGTGGGGTCGCAGCCATGGTCCGCCGTGATGATGAGCAGGTCCTCCTCCCCCATGCGGCTTTGGAATTCGGGCAGCTTTTCATCAAAGTACTCCAAAGCCCGGCCGTAGCCCTCCACGTCCCGCCGGTGGCCGTAAATGGAATCGGTGTCCACCAGATTAATGAACAAAAGGCCGTTGAAGGGCTTTTCCATGTCCGCCAGCGCCGCGTCAATGCAGGCGGGGTTCCCGGCGGCGTGGTTGCTCTCCGTCAGGCCCTGGTGGGCAAAAATATCCTCGATTTTGCCCACGCCCAGGGTGTCAAAGCCCGCATCCTTGAGCACATCCAGAACGGTGGGCGCGATGGGCGGCAGGGAAAAATCCCGCCGGCCGCCGGTGCGGGTGAAATGGCCCTTGCCGCTTCCCACGAAGGGGCGGGCAATTACCCGGCCCACGCCGTGCTTGCCCTGCAATTGCCTGCGGGCGATTTCGCACATTTCGTACAGCCGGGGCAGAGGGATGATGTCCTCATGGGCGGCGATTTGGAACACGCTGTC
>CAMOHY010000252.1 GCA_946615495.1 uncultured Clostridia bacterium | reverse complement strand
GGCCGCGCAGGCCTCAACGTTCCCTTTGTTGGCTTCTAACTTGAATTTCATCCTTGAAAACAAGCTTGTTACCAGGAACAGAAGATGACCGGGCAATTACAAAAGAAGTATCAATAGAATCCCACGCCGTTGCACACGTTGCAGACGCCGGTGCCCTTGCAGGCGACGCAGGTTTCATAGCCCGCGCCGTAGTTGTAGCGGCCGCTGCCCAGGCAGTAGGGGCACTTTTTCATGCCGTTGCAGTTGATGCAGCGGTGATAGGCCGTGCCGTTTATCACCGTCACCGCGCTGGAGCCCACGCCGGGGTTCATGTAAGCGATGGACTCGTCGTAGGCGATGGTGAACATGAACTGATAATTTCCGATCATGTACAGGCCGCAGATGGCGTAAGCGTCTCTGGTGTATTTTCCGGTAATCACCAGGCCCGCCAGCGCGCTGTTGCCCAGCAGCTGTTTTTGCAGGCTGTCGGACATCACCTTGGTAACGAGCCCCTCGGCCTCGCACGCGCCGCGGTATACCGTAATCAGGCGCACCACCTCGTCCACGTCGCCCACGATGGGGTGATAGGCGTAGCCCACCAGCCCGCCGTCCAGGTTCATGTTGTCCCCCGCCATGCCAAACACGTTGGCGGCGTCCGGAATCCACACCTTCCCGCCGTAGTTGGCCTTATCGCCGGTCAGCTTTTCCTCCTCCTGCTGAAGGAGCAGATTCAGCACCAAATCCTGATTGCCGTCATTCTGCAGGTTCTTTTCCGGCAGGGCGTTTTCGTCGATCACGTTCAGAAATTTGTCCAGTTCGGGTTCACTGTCTTCGCCCAGAGCCAGGGCGGGGCTGAGGGCCAGGCACAGCGTCAGCATCCAGAGTATCAGCTTTTTCATCGTTTGTATCCCTCCATCTGTTTTCCGGCGGCGGTCGCTTTCTTTGAAATGATTATACCACACGCCGCTAAAATTTGGAAGAAAGAAAAAACGGCGGCGCGGTGATTTTCTTCCGCCGCGGCCGCCCGCCCCGGCCGCGTTTCCCTTGACAAACCCGCCGGAAGAAATTACAATATATAAGGAAATTTAGCTTTATTTTTTGATCCTGTATTTTTAGGAGCATGTAATGAAAGACCGGCTTCCTCTGATTCGTTCAGTAAAGTCCTGCGTTGTGGGTTCTTTATTGATCGCCGTTCCCTATTTGTTTTTTCTCCTGCCGGGGCAGGGCATTTTGGGCCCGCTGCCCGCGGTGTACGCTTCGCTTTTGACGCTGTTTTTGCTGCCCACGGCGCTTTGCATGGCCGCCATGATCTGCGGCACGGCGGCCACGGCGGCGGGGCTGGCGGCGGCGCTCATCGCCATGGCGTCGCTGACGGGCCGGCAAGGGCTTACGCTGACGGCGGTTTATGTGCTGCCCATCCTGGCGGCATTTTTCGCCGTCATTGCGCTGAAGCTGCCTTTCCGGAAAAGCTGCTTCCTCCTCATCGGGGTGCACGGGGCGGCGCTGGCGCTGGTGTACATGCTGTCCCAGCGCATGGCGGGCGGCCAACTGTACACCGCCGCCGGAAACGCTGTGGGCGATTTTTTGAAGGACTGGGAAATGGGCGACACCATGCTCTACCAGCTCTATTCCACAGGGCTGATCGACCTGAAAAGCGAGCTGGCGGACGGCGCCCTGCTGCCGGTGCTGGGCGGCTATCAGTTATCCAGCGCCGCGCGGGCGGACATGCTCCTGTCTGTGCGCTCCCTGATTTCCAGCACGCTCCAGGGCCTGGTGCCCAATATTTTGGTGAGCCAGAGCATTTTAGGCGGCGTGGCCTGCATGCTGCTGCCGCTGCGCTTTGGCTTCCTGGCGGAGGAAAAGCGGGCTTTCCTGCGGGACGCGCCCGCGCCCGAAGGGGAAGAGGGAAAGCAAAAGGTCCATTTCCCCGATCTGGGCATGCCGCCCTTCAGCATGTGGCATTTGCCCAGGGGCGTCGGCTGGCAGGTGGGCGCAGCGCTGGCCGCGGGCTATGTGCTGCGGGCGGTCCGCCACCCGGTGGCGGCCATCGCCGGGGCGATCCTGTACGCCGCCGCATCCTCAGTCTTTATCATTCAAGGGGCCGCCGCCATCAATTTCCTGCAAAAATCCAGGGGCGCGCGGCGGGGCTGGCGCGTTGTGGCGCCGGTGCTGCTGTACGTGCTGTCCCTGCTCATGCTCATTGGCATTTTCGACCAGATCAGCAATTTCCGCGGGCTGCGTAAGCCTCCGGAACCAAAGGAGGATTTTTAAATGAAAGTCATTCTGCTCTCCGATGTAAAAGGCGTAGGAAAAAAGCAAGAAATCGTAAACGTAAGCGACGGCTACGCCCGCAATTTCCTCTTCCCCCGGAAGCTGGCCATGGACGCCACCCCCGGCGCGGCCAAAGAGCTGGAAAAGAAGCAGGCCGCTGAGCGCGCCCGCGAGACCGAACGCCGCGCCGCCGCCGAAAAAAAGGCCGCTTCCCTGCGCGGCAAGGTTATCACCGTGGTGGCCAAGTGCGGCGCCCAGGGCAGGCTGTATGGGTCCGTTACCGGGGCGGAGATTGCCCAGGCCTTGAACGCCCAGCACGGCGTGGAGGTGGACAAGCGGAAAATCGACCTGGCTGAGCCCATCCGCACCGTGGGCGACACGGACGTGGTGGTGAAGCTGTATCCCGAAATCAGCGCCAAGATGACCGTGCGGGTCACTGGCGGAGAAGCGTAAATGGACGCGCCTGCAGCTTCCTCCTTTGCGCCCATTCCGCCCCACAGCACGGAAGCGGAAAAATCCGTGCTGGGCGCCATGCTGCAAAACGGCGGGGCGGTATCCTCGGCCTTGGAAATGCTCTCGGCCGATGATTTTTACGTGCCCGCCCATCGGGAGATTTTTGATGCGGCCAAGGCCCTGGCCCTTTCCCACCGGGCCGTGGACCTGGTGACCATGGACGCGGAATTGTCCCGCCGGGGCACGCTGCCCGGCGTGGGCGGCATTGAATACCTGATCGAGCTGACCCAGTTCGTGCCCACCACCGCCAACGTGAAGGATTATATCCGCATCGTTTCGGAAAAATCCACCCTGCGGCGGCTCATTACCGCTTCCGGGGAAATATCTCAGGCCAGCTACGCCCAGGAGCAGGAATTGCCCCAGGTGCTTTCTCTGGCGGAAAAAAAGATATTCGATATCGTGATGCGCCGGGACGAGGGAGAGCAATTGCAGCACATCCGGGACGTGCTGGAGCGCACCTATGAGCAAATGGAAGAGCTGGCCCGGCTCAAGGGCGGCGTATCCGGCGTGCCTACGGGCTTTTATTCCCTGGATAACCTGCTCACCGGCCTGCACGGGGGCGAACTCATTCTGGTGGGCGCCCGCCCCTCCATGGGCAAAACCTCCTTCGCCATCAATATGGCCACCAACGCCATGCGCAAAGGAAAAAAGGTGGCCGTGTTTTCTCTGGAAATGCCGCGGGAACAAATTGCCATGCGCATGCTGTGCGGCGAAGCCCGCATCAATATGCAGTCCGTGCGCAAGGGCCTGCTCCGGGATGAGGACTGGATGAAGCTGGCCCGCACCCTGGCCCCCATGGCCGCCAGCGAAATGTACATTGACGACACCTCCGGCCTGACGCCGGGGCAATTGCGCTCCCGCTGCCGCAGGCTGATGATGGAGCACGGCCTGGACATGATCGTGGTGGACTACCTGCAATTGATGGGCTCGGACAACAAGGCAGAAAGCCGTCAGGTGGAAGTGAGCGAAATTTCCCGCAGCCTAAAGGCCATCGCCCAGGAGCTGAAGGTGCCCCTGGTGGCCTGCGCCCAGCTTTCCCGCGCCAATGAAAAGCGCGG
>CAMOHY010000251.1 GCA_946615495.1 uncultured Clostridia bacterium | reverse complement strand
AATCCTGGCCGTACATGGCGCTCATTTCCTTGTAACGGCGCACCTGCTCCTCCTCCGTCAGCACCACGGGCAGATCATGGTCGCTTAAGGCCTCGATCTTCACCGTCAGCTCCTGGTCGCCCAAAGCGTCCCGGAACAGCTTTTCCATTTGCGCCTGGTCGATGTCCTTGCCCTCTTCGCTTTCCTCGGTCAGGCCGGATACGTCCGCGTCCACGCGCACGAACTGCAGCCCGTCGTTGCCGCCGCCGAATTCCATGAAGGACATAAAGTTCATGTCGATCAGGGTATCCATCACCACCACGTCGATGCCCTTGTCCACATACAGGGCCACGGCGGCCGCCTGCCGGTTCTGCTCGGTGGTGTAGTACACCTTCTTGTCCGCCTTGCCCTCGTTGCGGGATTTGTACTCATCCAAGGTCAAATAATCTCCCGCGGTGGTTTTGAACAAAAGGCTGCCCTTTACCATATCGTAGAACTTCTGGTCCCGCACGCAGCCGTACTTGACGAAGGGATGAATATCGTCCCAATAGGTTTCATACTGCTTGCGCTCGGTGTTGAACAGGCCGTTGAGCTTGTCCGCCACCTTTTTGGTGATGTGGGCGGACAGCTTTTTCACGTACCCGTCGTTTTGCAGGAAGGAACGGGAAACGTTCAGGGGCAAATCCGGGCAGTCGATAACGCCCTTCAGGAGCATCAAAAATTCAGGGATGACTTCCTTGATGTTGTCCGCCACGAACACCTGGCGGTTGAACAGCTTGATTTCGCCCTCCTGGCCGCCGAAATCCCGCTTGATGCGGGGGAAGTACAGAATGCCCTTCAGGTTGAAGGGGTAATCCACGTTCAGGTGCACCCAGAACAGCGGGTCCTCAAAGGTGTGGAACAGCTTATGGTAGGTTTCCTTGTATTCTTCCTCCTTGCATTCCTTGGGGTTTTTCAGCCACAGGGGATGGGTGTCGTTAATGGGCTTTTGCGCCTTTTCCTTTTCTTCCTCCTCGGTGCCGGTGGGCTCGTCCTCATCCTTTTTGGTATTTTCGCCGCTCAGGTCCTCCAGATAGATGGGCACGCTCATATAGCCGCAGTAGCGCTCCAGCACCTGGCGCACCCGGAAGCCATCCAGAAATTCCTTTTCATCCTCCATGATGTGCAGGATGATGGTGGTGCCCCGCTGGGCGCGGCCGCCATCCCGCATGGCAAAGGCCATGCCGTCCTCGCTTTCCCACAGCACGGGCGCGGCGCCCTCCTGCCAGGACAGGGTGTCGATGGTCACTTTGTCGGCGGCCATGAAGGCGGAATAAAAGCCCAGGCCGAAATGGCCGATAATGCCGCCCTTATCGTCGCCGGTATAATTCTTCAAAAATTCCTCGGCGCTGGAAAAGGCCACCTGGTTTATGTACTTTTCCACTTCTTCGGCGGTCATGCCGATGCCGTTGTCGGTGAAGCGCAATTCGCCCGCTTCCTTGTCCACCGTCACCGTGACCCGCAGGTCCTCGCCCGTATCGCCCTTGAGCATTTTATACTTGGTGATGGCGTCGCAGCCGTTGCTGACCATTTCGCGGATAAAAATATCCTTATCGGAATACAGCCAGCGCTTGATGACCGGCATAATGTTTTGTGCGTGAATAGAAATATTGCCTTTGGTTTCCATGGTGAAACCCCTCCATTTATCAGGTATCGGCGCGGAAAAAACGCTTTTTCCTTCCACGCAAAAAAGCCCTTCTTCCGGCGCCTGAGAGCATTATATCACGTTCCTTTCCAAAATGCAACAGAATTTTAGCACTCATTTATAAAGAGTGCTAACAATTTTCCCGCTTGCGTTTTTTCCCTGATCGGGTATACAATACAAACGCGGGAGGCGATGGCATGAAAACAGGGCTTATTATGGAGGGCGGCGCCATGCGGGGCATGTTCACCTGCGGCGTGATCGACGTGCTGATGGAGCAGGGCGTCGATTTTGACGGGGCGGCGGGCATTTCCGCCGGGGCGGTGTTCGGCTGCAATTTCAAATCCCGGCAGATCGGGCGGCCCATCCGCTACAACAAGCGCTACTGCGCCGACCCGCGCTACGCCAGCCTGCGTTCCCTTTTGCTCACGGGCGATCTTTTCGGCGCGGAATTTTGCTACCACACCCTGCCGGACGCCTTGGACCCCTTTGACCGCAAAGCCTTCCGGGAAAACCCGCTGCCCTTTTACGTTGGCGCGTCGGACGCGGACCGGGGCGAAATGGCGTATCACCTGTGCGCCGACGGCGGAGAAAAGGACATTGAATGGATGCGCGCCTCGGCCTCCATGCCTCTGGTTTCCCGTGTGGTCAGCATCGACGGAAAAAATTTGCTGGACGGCGGCATCATCGAGCCCACGCCCTACTTTTTTATGGAAAAGCTGGGCTACCGCCGCAATTTGGTTATTCTGACCCAGCCCCGCGATTACCGCAAGAAAAAAAGCGCTTCTCTTCCCCTGGCCCGCCTCCTTCTGCGTAAGTATCCCGCCATGGTGCAGGCCCTTTCCCTGCGCCACGAGCGCTACAACCGGCATATCGATATGATCCGCCAGCGGGAAGAAGCTGGGGAAGCCCTGATTATCTGCCCGCCCACGCCCTTGCAGGTAAAAAGAGTAGAAAAAAATCCCGCCGCCCTGGAGGCGGCCTATCAGTGCGGCCGCAGGGAGGCGGAGGGCAGGCTGGAGGAAATCAGAGCCTTTTTGGCAGGGAAATAGGTTTTGTTTCTTTTGCTTTCTTTCACTGTATTTTTTTGCCGCAGTACGGGCAGTATTTTTTTACGCTGTCCTGTTTCTCCTCGGAAGAATTGAGGGCGGAGGAAAACCCCGCGGCAATGATGCCGGTGGGGATGGCGATGATGCCGATGCCCACCAGGCTGATGAGCGCCGCGAAAAAGCGGCCCACCGCCGTAATGGGGTACACGTCCCCATAGCCCACGGTGGTGAGCGTACAGATGGCCCACCACAGCGACGCCACCACATTGGGAAACTGCTCCGGCTGCACCGGGTTTTCCGCCGTATACATAATAATGGCGGAAAACAGCATCACGAAAAAGCACAGCAGCAGCGAAATGACAAGCTTGGAGGCGGAAGCGCGGATGACCTGAACAATCGTTTGCAGGGCGTCCACATACCGTCCCAGCTTGAACACCCGGAAAAGCCGGAACAGCCGGACCAAACGCACCATGCGCAGATACCGCATATCCGCGGAAACAAAAGGCAGATAAAAGGGCAGAATGGCCAGCAGGTCCATAAGGGCCATAAAGGACGCCAAATATTTCAGCCTGGGATATTTGGCGCTGGGATACAGCAGGTCCGCCGTCCAGATGCGGGCCAGATATTCCACCGAAAACACGGCCACGCTGAAATACTCAAAAGCACGGAACGCTGCCGCGTACTGCCGGGCCAAGCCGTCAAAGGATTCCAGCACGATGGAAACCACGCTGAGCACGATCAGGGCCATAATGAGCAAATCAAATATCCGGCTTGCCCGGTCATCCCCATCATCCTTGCTGATGATATCAAACACGCGGGCCTTGGCAGCCTTGTACGTCACAGGACGCGCCTCCCTCATTTTCTGTTTCTCCGGCAGTATACCACCCTTTCAAAAATCTGTAAACGCAAAACAGGGCAATCGCTTACGAAAAATGTATGCTGGGAGAAACCGCTCTTGGGGCTCCAAGAGCGGTTTCCCCCAGACCCCTTTCCGAGAAAGGCGTATAAGGGATAAGGGAAAACGAGTTTCCTATGGCAATATTATTGCGATCATAACAATCCGATTGTAAAGGATAAAAGGAAACGAGGCGGGGGCTCCTTCAGCCCCCGCACCCCTGAAC
>CAMOHY010000250.1 GCA_946615495.1 uncultured Clostridia bacterium | reverse complement strand
CCGGGAAAGCCCACAATGAAGGTGGTGCGCAGGCAAAAGCCCATGCTCCGGGCCGCGGCGAGCATTTTTTTGGTATGCTCCACCGTGCCCCGGCGGTTCATCTGCTTAAGCAGGCCGGGGGCGGCGTGCTGCAGCGGCAGGTCCAGATACTTGCAGATGTTTTCGTGGGCCGCCATGGTTTCCAGCAGCTCAAGGTTCGTTTCGTCCGGGTACATATACAGGCTGCGCAGCCATTCCACGCCGGGAATTTGGCAGGCCTGGGAAAGCAGGGCGGAAAGGGAGGAGCCAAAGTCGCTGCCGTAGCGGGTGGTATCCTGGGCAATGAGGATATGCTCTTTTACGCCCTTTTCCGAAAGCTCCCGCATTTCCTGCAAAATGGCCTCCATGGGGCGGGAACGGTAGCCGCCCCGGATCAGGGGAATGGCGCAGTAGGTGCAGCGGTTGTCGCAGCCGTCGCCGGTTTTGATATAGGCGGAATAGGGGGGCGTGGTGAGCACCCGGCCGCATTCCAAAAAGCCCTGCTGCCGCCGGGTGTCAGCGGGCCGCTGGCCGTCCAGGGCCTTTTGCAGGTATTCTTTCAGCCTTCCATACTGGGCCACGCCCAGCAGGCAGTCGATTTCCGGGATTTCGCTGAGCAAATCGTCCTTATAGCGCTGGGCCAGGCAGCCGGTCACGCACAGCACCCGGCAGCGGCCCGTTTTTTTATATTCCGCCATTTCAAAAATCGCGTCGATGGATTCTTCCTTGGCAGGAGCGATAAAGCCGCAGGTGTTCACAATCAAAACGTCGGCTTCCTGGGGCTCATGGGTGATTTCCATGCCGGCGAGCGTCAGTTGGCTCAGCATCTGTTCCGAATCCACCCGGTTTTTCACGCAGCCCAGGGATATCATGCCGATCTTCAGGCCTTGCAGGCTCTCCATTTTTTTTCACCGCTTTCGTTGGGAAAATTGCCAGAAAATAAAGGCAGGAATCATTATAGCACACACACGCGCCCAGAAACAAGGCGGAATGCGGGAACTTTTCATTTATCTCTTGCCTTTTTATTTTCCCCTGTGGTATCATAGGGAATGGAAACATGCGGAAAATAAAATAGACGGCAGGTGACGATCATGTACGAAATTCTTAATAAGCATCCGGAGCTTAAGCCCTTTGCGGGGGATATTCAGCTGCGCATGGACCGCTACTATGGCAAGTGCCGCCAGCTGATCCCGGAAGGCCAAACGATCAAGGATTTTGCCAACGCGCACAACTATTACGGCTTTCATCAGCTGCCTGAGGGCTGGGTGTACCGGGAGTGGGCGCCGGCGGCGGACCAGCTTTACCTTTCCGGCGATTTTAACGATTGGCATTGGACCGAAACGCCCATGAACCGCCTGGACAACGGAAACTGGGAATTGTTTCTGCCGGGGGATACGCTGCATCAGGGCAGCCGGGTCATTACCATTGTGAAAAATGGCGACAGGCTGACCCAGCATATTCCCCTTTACGCCCGGCGGGCCACCCAGGACTGGCGGAACGGAAGCTGGTGCTGCGAGGTATGGGATGATTTAACGCCATATCCCTGGACGGACGCGGATTTTTCCTGCGATGAAGCGCCGCTGATCTATGAAGCCCATGTAGGCATGGCCAGCGAGGACCACCGCATCGCCACCTACCGGGATTTTGCCGACCATGTGCTGCCCCACGTGGCGGACGCTGGGTACAACACGGTGCAGCTCATGGCCATTATGGAGCATCCCTTCTATGGCTCCTTCGGCTACCAGGTGAGCAGCTTTTTCGCCGCATCCAGCCGCTTTGGCACGCCGGATGACCTCAAATATCTTGTGAACACGGCGCATGGAATGGGCATCCGCGTGCTGCTGGACGTGGTGCATTCCCACGCGGTGGGCAATACCCTGGAGGGCATTAACGAATTTGACGGCACAGACTATCAATTTTTCCATCAGGGCGGCCAGGGCAATCATCCCGCCTGGGGCACCAAGTGCTTTGATTACGACAAACCGGAAGTAATCCACTTCCTGCTGAGCAATTTAAAATTCTGGCTGGAGGAATACCACTTTGACGGCTTCCGCTTTGACGGCGTTACCTCCATGCTGTACCACGACCATGCCCTTGGAACGAATTTCAGCGATCTTTCCATGTATTTTACCATGAATACCGACGTGGAGGCCGTCACCTATCTGCAATTGGCCAATGAGCTGATCCGCCAGGTAAACCCCAAGGCGCTTACTATCGCCGAGGATATGAGCGGCATGCCTGGAATGTGCGAGCCGGTTCATGAAGGCGGCATCGGCTTTGATTACCGGCTGGGCATGGGCTTGCCCGATTTATGGATTAAGCTGGTGAAAAACCAACGGGATGAGGATTGGAACCTGGGCGCTATCTGGCGTGAAATGACCTTCAGGAACGCGCCCACCATCGCCTACGTGGAAAGCCACGACCAGGCGCTGGTAGGGGATAAAACCATGATTTTTCGCCTGGCGGACGCCGCCATGTACACCCAGATGGAAAAAAACTGCCATACCGAGGTGATTGATCGGGCCATCGCTTTGCACAAGATGATCCGCCTGCTTACCCTGGCCGCCGGCGGCACGGGCTATTTGGCCTTTATGGGCAATGAATTCGGCCATCCTGAATGGATTGATTTTCCCCGGCCCGGCAACGGCAACAGCTTCCATTACTGCCGCCGCCAGTGGAGCCTGCTTGAAAATCCGAACCTCAAATATCAGGAGCTGTATTTCTTCGATCAGGACATGATCCGCGCGGCCAAGGCTTACCGGCTGTTCGATCAGGAATATCCCGAACTCAAATGGGTGCATGAGGACCAGCACGTTATCGCTTTTGAGCGGGGCGGATTGCTGTTTGCCTTTAACTTTTCGCCCAACCAGAGCTATTCGGACTATGCGATTCCCGTAAGCCATGGGGAGGATTACCAAATGCTCTTTACCTCCGACGATTGGCGCTACGGCGGCTTTGGCCGCATTGCCCATAAGCCGGTGAGCGCCTTTGTGCCTGGCCTGGAGGGCAGCCATGTGCGGCTCTTCCTGCCGCCCAGAACGGTGCAGGTGCTTTGCCCCGCCAGCATGCGGCATCTTTACTGACAGGATAGAAAAGGAAGCAGTTTATGATAGAAAGCCATGACGCCGCGGGCTTTGTGCTGCTGCCCGACGCTGTGCCGGACGCGCTGTTGGAAATCCGCTATTATTCCTGCTACAATTTCGTCGGCTGCCGCATCGACGGCTATGAACAGCCCACCGCCCTGCTGACCAGGGAAGCGGCCCAGGCCTTGGCCCAGGTAAGCCAGGATATGAAGAAGCAGGGATATCTTTTGAAAATTTTCGACGCGTACCGGCCCCAGCGGGCAGTGGACCATTTTGTGCGCTGGGCTCAGGATGAAAAAGACGCAAAAATGAAGGCGTACTTTTATCCTGAAATGGAAAAGGCTTCCCTGCTGCCGGACGGCTACATTGCCGCCCGGTCCAGCCACAGCCGGGGCAGCACCGTGGATTTGACCCTGCTGGACATGCGAACCGGAAAAGAAATGGATATGGGCGGGCCGTTCGATTATTTCGGGCCGCTCAGCCATCCGGATTATTCCGGCGTAACCCCCGCGCAATATCAAAACCGGCTGCTGCTTTCGGCCGCCATGCGCTCCCGCGGCTTTCAAGGAATTAAGGAAGAGTGGTGGCATTTCACTTTGCAGAAGGAGCCGTATCCGGACACCTATTTTACCTTTCCCGTCAGCGCCGCATCGCTGGCAAAATGAAAGCAAATCTGGACCGGAGGAGGGAGCCGCTCCTGCGGATTGTTGATGGGGCTGTCTCGCAAACAAAAAAGCGCACAAAAAACAT
>CAMOHY010000249.1 GCA_946615495.1 uncultured Clostridia bacterium | reverse complement strand
CGCCTGCTGCAAAACAACAATTCCCTGCTGGTGGAGCGCATCCAGTCCACGCTGGTAAACACTCTGCCCCTGTGGAAAAACCAGATGGTGCTGGCCCTGGGGCTGCACCACAGCCAGCAGGCCATGCAGGCGCAAAAGGCCGTGACCGATATGACCAACGAGCTGCTGAAAAAGAACGCGGAAACCCTGAAAATGGGCACCATCGAAACGGCCAAGGAATCCGAGCGCGGCATCATCGACCTGGAAACGCTGGTATCCACCAACCAGTCTCTGATCGATACCATCAACGAAGTGGCCCGCATTCAGCAGGAGGGCCGCCAGAAGCGCGCCGAAGCGGAAAAGACTTTGGCCCATATGGAAAAAGAACTGAAGGAAAAGCTGCTGAGCATGTAATTCTTGCTTTCCATATCTTTATTTACAAGTTAACGGAGGCCGACAATGAAATTCAAAACGGGATGGGCATTTGCCTTCATGGTGATTCTGGTGGTGGGCAGCGTGATCTTCGGCGCTTTCCGCGGCTGGAGCGACGAAAGGGTGCGCGTGAACGAAACCTACGCGGGCCTGGAAAGCATGCTGCAAACCCGTGTGGAATCGGCCTACAATGTGCTGGCCGTGGCTAAGCGCCACGTGCCGGAAACGGACGACGCCTACCGCCGCGTGGCCCAGGACCTAAACGGCCTGGAGGCAAAAGCCTCCACCTTGGCCCAAAAGGCCCAGGCCAACGAGTCCCTTTCGCGGGACGCCGCCCAATTGCTGGATAACATGGCCCAGCTGGACAGCGTAAAAAACGACAGCCGGGACAATATGTACGTAACCAATTACCTGCCCCAGATGCTTTCTGAAAGCGAAGCAAAGACGGCGGGCGCCGTGTATAACCAGGCGGCGGCGGAATTCAACAGCCGCATGAAGGGCACCTTCAGCGGCTGGATCGCCAGGAACCTGCTTGGCATCAAGCCCGCGGAAGAATTCAAGGCGCAATAAGAAAGGAGGAGGATTTTCCATGCTGGTTCGCAAAATCTTGGCGTTGGCTTTGGCGCTGGCGCTTTGCCTGGGCACGCTTTCCCTGGCCCAGGCGGAAACGGAGTATCCTCCCCGTCCCCAGGGCACGGTGGCCGATCTGGCCGGCGTGCTGGGGGAAAAGACCATCACCGATATGGAAGCGCTTTCCCAGCGCCTGGAGGACGAAACCAAGGGCCATATCTATGTGCTCACCCGCCATTTTCTGGGCGGCATGAACGTGCAGGCCTACGCGGACAAGGTGTTTGAGGTGTGGGAGCTTACCGGTCAGGACGCGCTGCTGCTGATGGTCATCGGCGAAGAAAGCTATGCCCTTTCCCTGGGCGGCAAGGCCAAGGCCGGCATGCCCGCGGAATCCCAAACCAGCTTGCTGGCCACCCACTTCCGTTCCGCCTTTCTCAGCCGCCAGTACGACGAAGCGCTGTCCGACCTGGCCGTGAATCTGGGCCAGGCGATGGCCAAGGCCCAGGGCGCAGCGCTGAACGCCTCCGGCCTGTTCGGCCAGGCGGCCATTCAGTCCACGCCCCAGCCTCAGTCCGTCAGCGATTATTGGTACGGCATGTTTGCCAGGGATGATTACGACGCGCGGGAGGACGACGACGAAGCCTTCTGGCGCACCTGGCAGGACGAATGGGAGTATGAAGAAACCCGCATTAATTGGCGCAGCCTCATTATTTGGGCGCTGGTGATCTACTTCCTGTTCTTCCGCAGGAAAAAGAGCAGAAGGCGGAGGTAAAAATCGCCATGCGTCTGTGCATGATCTCTTTGGACGCCGTGGCACAGCCGGACGCGGACAGGCTTTTGAGCCTGCCCGCGCTTTCTGCGCTTGCGGAAAACGGCGCGTTCTGCCAGAATGTGAAAACGGTCTACCCCACGCTGACCTACCCCATCCACACCAGCCTGCTCACCGGCTGCTATCCGGACGCTCACGGTATCGGCCACAACCAGCCCTTTCAGCCGGACACCGCGCCCAATATGCGCGCCTGGTACTGGTCCGCGCAGGATATCCGGGTAAAAACGCTGCATCAGGCCGCCCAGGAAAAGGGGCTGGACGTGGCCTCCATCCTCTGGCCCGTATCGGGAAAGAACCGGGCGGTGCGGCGAAATTTTCCGGAGGTGCTTCCCCTGCCCGGCGAAAGCGCCGTGAAAAAAATGCTGCAATACGCCTCTCCCCTATGGATTCTGCGCATGGAGCTTTTATACGGCAAAACCCGGAAAAGCATTTTGCAGCCCGATTTGGATGATTACGCCGCCCTGCTGTGCGAAAAGCTGTACGCTTCTTCCCGTCCTCCCCAGGTGCTGACCGTGCATTTGGTGGACTGCGATTCCATGCGCCACCGCTACGGCGTGGAAAGCCCCGAAGCCCACGCCGCTATGGAACGGCTGGACCGGCGGGTGGGCCGCATCCTCAATGCGGTAAAGCGCCGGGGGCTGTGGGAGGATACGCTGTTTTGCGTGGTCAGCGATCATGGCCAGCAGGACGCGCCCCATGGCGTGCTGCTGGACCGGGAGATAAAAGCCGCCTGCGGCGCGCGGGCCCAAAGCCTGGGCATGGGCGCGTACATTTTCGGGCCCGATTTGGCCCTGGCCCTTCGCGCGCTTCAGGAGCACCGGGAAGAGTGGGGCATCGCCCATATCTATAACCAGGATGAGCTGCGCGCCCTTCACGCGCCGGAACAGGTGCGCCTGGCCGTGGACGCGCTGCCGGGGCATTGCTTTCTTGATAAACCGGAGGAAACCCATGGGGAGCACGGCTTTGGGCTGGATTGTCCCCAAGCCCGCACGCTGCTGTGGCTGTCCGGCCCCGGCATCCGCCGGGGAGAACGCATTGAGCGCGCCAGATTGGTGGATATTGCGCCCACCCTGGCCCACGCTCTGGGGCTTTCGCTTTCCCAGGCTCAGGGCCGGGTGCTTTCGGAAGCGTTTGATTAAAATAGGAGGCTTTTCATGGCTAAAAGCGCAACGGTAACCTTTTTCCATCATTCCGGTTTTTCCGTAGCGGTGGAGGATACCCTGCTGGTGTTCGACTACTGGCGGGGAGAGCATGAGGAGCTTTCTCCCCCCTATCAGCTGAAAAATCAGGATTTTGAGGGGTACAAGCGCATTTTGGTGTTTGTTTCCCACGATCACGAGGATCATTTTGACGAGGTGATTTACACCTGGGATTTTCAGCGCCTGCCCATTTCCTATATCGTGTCCGACGATTTGCCCATCGGCAAGCGGGGCAAGCGGGTAAAGCCCGGCGACGTGCTGCAGGTGGGCGATGTGGATATCCGCGTCTTTTCCTCCACGGACAAGGGCGTATCCTTCTATGTTTCGGTGCATGGGCTGAACATCTTCCACGCCGGGGACCTGAACCTGTGGCATTGGCGGGAGGAAAGCACATTGCGGGAAATTGCCCAGGCGGAAAAGGATTTTTACGCCGCCATGGCGCCCATAGAGCGCTTGCCCATGGACATTGCCATGTTCCCGGTGGACCCCCGGATGGGCGGGCTGTATGAGGCCGGGGCCAATTATTTCGTCATGTCCGTCAAGCCCCGGCTGATGATTCCCATGCACTGGCAGGGCCGCGCCGAGGTGGCCCTCAGCTTTGCCCGGAAGGGGCGCACCAAGTACACCGAGGTGCTGGCGCTGACCCATCCCCGCGAACAGGCGGATTTGACCTTTGACGGCCAGGACCTGCGCATTCATATTTCCGGCGTGATGCCCGAAAACGGCGCCGACGGCGACGTAAAGCTGGACGCCTTCTCCGAAAACGATCCCTTCACGGACACCGATTTGCCTGTGCGGCTTTAAAATGGCGCTGTCTCACATTCTGTAAAAATCGCACAAACGCAGCAT
>CAMOHY010000248.1 GCA_946615495.1 uncultured Clostridia bacterium | reverse complement strand
AATAGTTTTCCGCGTCGGCGCGCAGCTTGCGCAGGATCATGGCGCTGATTTCCTGAGGCGTCCAGCTTTTTCCGTCGATATCGATCCGCCAATTGGTGCCCATCTGGCGCTTGACGGAGGAAACGGTGCGCTTGGCGTTGACCGTGGCCTGGCGGGCCGCCGCCGCGCCCACCAGCCTTTGTCCATCCGAAGTAAAGGCCACCACGGAAGGCGTGGTGCGCTCTCCCTTATCATTGGGAATAATGACCGCGTGGCCGCCTTCCACCACGGATACGCAGCTGTTGGTGGTGCCAAGATCAATTCCGATGGTTTTGCTCATATAGAATAACCTTCCTTCATTCTTTATTTTTATGAGCCCGCTGTCCGGGCGGGAAAAAAACAGGGCCGCTCCGGCGCGCTCCTATATCCAATATGCGTTAGAAAGCCGCCATCAAGCATTATAGCGCAAAACCGGGAAAGAAGCCAGTAGGGAAATATGGCAAAAAACAGCCGCAAAGCGCTTGCGGCGTCAGGGACGATATGATATAATTTTCCAAAAAGATGCAGTTGAAGGTGACAGAAAATGGAGTATCGCGATATCGCCGGATTAGCGCAAAAAATCAAAGAAAACGTGGGCAAAGTAATCATTGGGAAAGAAAAGCAGCTGGACCTGATTTTATCCGCCGTCATCGCCGGAGGCCACGTGCTGCTGGAGGACGTGCCCGGTACGGGAAAAACCGTGATGGCCCGCAGCCTGGCCCGGTCCATGCGCTGCGGCTTTTCCAGGGTGCAGTTTACTCCCGATCTGCTGCCGGCGGATGTGACGGGCATGAGCGTGTTTCAGGCGGCCAAGGGAGAATTCCGCTTTGTTCCCGGCCCGGTTTTTACCAATATCCTGCTGGCGGACGAAATCAACCGGGCCACGCCCCGCACCCAATCCGCCCTGCTGGAATGTATGGAGGAAAAGCAGGTGACGGAGGGCGGCGTGACGCATCCGCTGGAAAAGCCGTTCCTGGTCCTTGCTACCCAGAACCCGGTGGAAACGCAGGGCACCTTCCCTCTGCCGGAAGCGCAGCTGGACCGGTTTTTGATCCGGCTGAGCATGGGCTACCCCACCCAGGAGGAAGCGCTGCAAATGATGAACCGCTTTATCAGCCAGGACCCACTGTCCCAATTGGAGCCCGTGGCGGAAAGGGAGGAAATTGTAGCGGCGCAGCGGCTGTTTTCCTCCTGCCAGGTATCCCAGGCGGTGATGCAGTATATTTCCGCGCTGTGCGAAGAAACGCGGGATGAGGACCGGGTGCAGCTTGGCGTATCGCCCCGCGGCATGCTGGCGCTGCTGCGCGTGAGCCAGGCGTACGCCGCCATTCAGGGAAGAAATTATGTGATCCCGGATGATGTGAAGGCCCTGGCCGTTCCCGTGATGGCTCACCGGGTGATTCTGCGGGGGCTGTATGGAAAGAGCGGCGAAAACGAGGCGTTTATTCAGGAAATTTTGAAAAAGGTTCCAGCGCCCACTGAGGAAACGGTATGAACGGGTGGGTGCTGGCCGTTGTCTTGCTGCTGCTGGGCATGGGGCAGCGCTGGGTGCTGGCGCATTGGGGCATGCGCGGGCTTTCTTACCAGCGGCGTTTTTCCCGCAAAGCCGCTTATGAGGGCGAGGACGCGGAGCTGATTGAGGTGATTCGGAACAACAGGCCGCTGTTTTTGCCCTGGCTGCGGACGGAAAGCCGCATATCGCCTTATCTTCGCTTTGGCAGGCAGGAAAATTTGTCCGTGGCGGGGGAAAGGTACCACAGGAGCATTTTTACCCTGCGGCCCTATCAGCAGATCACCCGGCGGCACAAAGTGCATTTGACCCATCGGGGCGCGTACGACGCGGGAAACGTTTCCCTTACCGTGGGCGATTTGCTGGGCATCAGCGGGAACGGCGTGGAAATGTATTCGCCCGCCCGCATCCTGGTGTATCCCCGATTGCTGGAAAAAGAGGAGCTGCCCCTGCCGGTTTCCCGGCTGCAGGGGGATTTGATCGTGCGCCGTCATTTGGTGCGGGACCCCTTTTTGGTCAACGGCATCCGGGGCTACCAGGCGGGGGACCCCATTCGGGATATCCATTGGCCCGCCACGGCCCGCATGGGCGAATTGCAGGTAAAAACCCACGATTACACCGCCGACACCAAGCTGCTGGCCGTCATCAACGCGCAGATGAGCGAAAGCCAATGGGGCGATTTGATGGACTATGAGCAGGCCTTGATCGAGCGGGCCATTTCCATCGCCGCCACCGTGTGCGTGGAAGCGCTGCGCGGCGGCGTGGCGGCGGGCTTTGCCGCCAATATGCCGCTGGAGCAGGAAGAAAAGCCCGCCATTCTGCCGCCGGAAAGGTACAGCGCGCGGGAGGAGGAGCTGCTTTCCGCGTTTGCCCGGCTGCGCATTTTGCGGTGCAGGAATTTTCTTTCCTTCCTGGATGATCTTTCCTTCCTGCGGGGAACGGATATTTTGCTTCTTTCGGCGTATACCAGCGAAGCGGTGGAGGAGAAGATACGGAACCTAAAATACCTGGGCAACACGGTGACAGTGTACTTAATCAAAAAGGAGGGACAGGACCGATGAAAGCCCGGCTTCGCGTGTGGCCCATGAAGGCGGTGGCCGCCCTTTGCCTGGCCGCGGGCCTGTTTCCCCTGTCCGTGCTGCTGGGCCGCTATTTCGCGCCGGAGGAAGCAATTCTTTGGTGGGCCCCAATTGCGGCGGCCTATCTGTGGGGAATCGGCGGGTATCTGCTGCCGCAAAAGGCCAGGCTTCCCGTGGCTGTGCTGGGCTGCGCGCTGCTTGTGGCCTGGGGAATCATAACGCAAATGCCCTTGGGAATTACCCGGCTTTTGCTGCTTTTGCCCTGTCTTGCGCTGCTGCTGGTGCTTCCGCCCGCATGGAGCAGGCCGGTCTGGGATGAATGGAGCTCCGGCGCATGGCTCGGCGGGCTCATCGTTCATTTGTTCGCTCAAACGGCGGCGACCCGGCCCCCTTTTTCCGGCGCCATGTCTTATTTGCTGGCCGTTTTTGCGGTGTATGTTTTTCTTTTCATTCTTTCTCTGAACCGGCACAGCCTGCGGGATGGCATGCACGGCGCGGAAAAAGCCCCCGCGGCGCTTAGGCGGCGCAACGGCGCGCTGGTAACGGTGTTTTTCCTGGCATCGGCGCTCATTGCCTGCTGGGGCAAGCTGGCGGAGTGGCTGAATACCGCCTTTCAATATACCGTGCTGGCCGTGGCCTATGTAATCAACTTCATCATGAGCCTGCTGCCCGTTCGCCAAATGGGCGCTGGCGGCGGCGGGGGAGACCTGGGCGGTATGCTGGGGGCCGAGGAGGCGGGAGAACCCAGCGCTTTCGCCGTGCTGATGGAAAAGGTATTCATGGTGCTGGCCGCCATTCTCCTGCTGGCCCTGGTGCTGCTGGCGCTCTGGGCCATGGGAAAAGGAATACGCAGGCTGTGGAAACGCTTCATGGCGTATCTGCGCCGCTATGCCGGGGAAACGGGAGAAGACTATGTGGACGAGGCGGAAAGCATTCTCAATTGGGATGAACGGGCTCAGTCCATCCGCAATCAATTGCAAAACGCGTTTAAGCGCGCTCCCAAGCCGCCGCGCTGGGAAAGCATGACAGGGCGGGAGCGCGTGCGTTTTCTGTACCGGCAATTTTTGAAAAGGAAGCCCGACGCCAAAATGAAAACGGCGCGGGAAGCCCTCTCGCAGGACGCGGAATACACGCAGCCCCAGGCGAACGCCTTCATCCAGGCTTATGAACGCGCCCGCTACAGCGATGAGGACATTTCCGCGCAGGAAGCGGATAAGCTGAGAAAAACCATAAAGGCATAAACAAAAAAAGCCTCTTCCTAAACAGGAAAAGGCGATTCAGCGCGACGGCAAAACCGGCGCGCTCAAACCGTCAA
>CAMOHY010000247.1 GCA_946615495.1 uncultured Clostridia bacterium | reverse complement strand
CGCCCACGCAGCGCACGCCCAGGCCGGGGCCGGGGAAGGGCTGACGGTACACCATATTGTCCGGCAGGCCGAGCGTTTTGCCCACCATGCGCACTTCGTCCTTAAAGAGGAACTTGAGGGGCTCCACCAATTCAAATTTCAAATCGTCCGGCAATCCGCCCACGTTGTGATGGGCCTTCACGGGGCCGCTTTCCAGGATGTCCGGATAAATGGTGCCCTGCGCCAGGAATTCGATGCCTTCCTGCTTGCGGGCTTCTTCTTCAAACACGCGGATGAATTCCGCGCCAATGATCTTGCGCTTCTTTTCGGGCTCAGCCACGCCGGCCAGCTTGTCCAGGAAGCGGTCCACCGCGTCCACATAGACCAGGTTGGCGTCCATTTCATCCCGGAACACGCGAACGACCTGTTCCGGTTCGCCCTTGCGCAGCAAGCCGTGGTTCACGTGCACGCAGACCAGGTTTTTGCCGATGGCCTTGATGAGCAGCGCGGCGACGACAGAGGAATCGACCCCGCCGGACAGGGCCAGCAGCACCTTTTTTCCGCCTACCTGAGCTTTGATGGCCGCAAGCTGTTCGTCAATGAAGGCCTGAGCCAGTTCCGGGGTTGTGATGCGTTCCATGTTCTCCGGGCGTTTGTTGTTCTGCATGGTAGAAATTCCTCCTCTATAATGATTTCTTGGCACGCAATATGTAAGTGCGCGGCGCATGCGCTGGCTTTGGGCTCTGCGCATTCTCTGGCCGCAAAAAAATTATCGCACGAAATTTTCGCTTAAGCAACAGGAAATTTTATTTTTTTCGCAATTTCCTGTCAAAAACTCGAACAAAATGACTGAATTATTTTTAAATGTTCAGCTTTTCTTTTTTCTCCCGCTGCAATTCATCCGTTGAAAGCGCCTCGCAGGCCATCAAAACTTTATCAAAATTTAGCCAAAATATCTTGAAAAAACAGCCAATATATGGTATGCTTTATGCGATTGATTTGTAGCGGTGAAAAGGTAAGATGACCAGATTCTTCATTCCAGCTGTAAAGGACGGTGTGAAAAACCATGGCTCTTGTAAATATGCGTTCCCTGCTGCGGGCGGCGGAGGCGGGCGGATACGCGGTGGGCTCCTTCAGCGTGGCCAATATGGAGTGTATCCGCGGCATCGTGCAGGCCGCGGAGGAGCTGGGCTCCCCCATTATCCTCCAAATCGCGGAGATCCGCCTTCCCTATTCTCCCCTGCGGCTTATCGGGCCCATGATGCTGGCCGCCGCGCGCTGCGCCAGCGTGCCTGTGGCCGTGCATTTGGACCACGGAAAAACCCTTCCCTGCCTTCAGGAAGCGCTGGACCTGGGCTTTACCTCCGTTATGTGCGACGGGTCCGAATTGCCCATCGCGCAAAATGTGGCGCTCACCCGCCAGGTAGTGGACATGGCCAAAGCAACGGGCGCCGCCGTGGAGGCGGAGGTGGGCCGGGTTGGCCGGGGCGAGGACGGCAGCGAAAGCAAAGAACAAATCGCTCCCCTGGACGACTGCTACCGCATGGATGAAACGGGCATAGACGCCTTGGCCATCGGCATCGGCAACGCCCACGGGCTGTACGCCGCCACGCCCAAGCTGCACTATGAAGTGCTGGAGGAATTGCGCGGAAAGCTGCGTGCTTTTCCAGTTCTCCACGGCGGAACGGGGCTGACGGATGAGCAGTTCCGCCGGCTCATCGCCCTTGGCATGCGGAAAATCAATATTGCTACGGATATCTTTATGGCCCAGGCAAGCGCGTGCCAGGGCAAGGATATTTTCAAAAATATCGCTTCCTCCGTGGACGCCGTGAGCGCTACGGCGAAGCGGTATATCAAGCTGTTCGGCAGCGAAGGAAAGGCGTGAGGACCTATGATAAGCTTTGACCTGAACAAAAAATTGCACATCATCCCCGTGGGCCGGGTGGCCATTGACTTTAACCCCACCGATTACAACCGTCCCTTGAACGAAAGCAGCAATTTTAACAAATACCTGGGCGGCTCCCCCGCCAACATCGCCGTGGGCATGGCGCGCCTGGGGAACCGGGTGGGCTTTTTGGGCCGGGTCAGCGACGACCAGTTCGGCACCTTCGTGACGGATTTCTTCAAAAACGAAGGCATCGACGTGAGCCACATTTTCCGCTGTGAGCACGGGGAAAAGCTGGGCCTGACCTTTACCGAAATGCTCTCCCCCACCCAGTCCTCCATTCTCATGTACCGGGAGGGCGTGGCGGATTTGCAGCTCTGCGTGGACGATGTGGACGAAGCGTACATTTCTTCCGCCGCCTGCCTGCTCATTTCCGGCACCGCCCTGTGCACCTCCCCCACCCGCGAAGCGTCCCTCAAGGCCCTCGCCTTCGCCCTGAGGAACCGTGTGCCCGTGGTGTTTGACGCGGACTACCGCGCCTACACCTGGAAAAACAAGGATGAGATCGCCATCTACACCTCTTTGGTTGCCGAAAAGGCCGACATCATCATGGGCAGCCGGGAGGAATTTGATTTGATGGAACGTTTGCTGGGCCTGGACGGCACGGACGAAGCCTCCGCCCGTTACTGGCTGAGCAAAAAAGCCTCCGTTTGTGTTATCAAGCACGGCAAGGAAGGCTCCTGCGCTTACAGCCGGGAGGATGGCAACTGGCGCGTGAAACCCTTCCCCGTCAGCGCGCTCAAGGGCTTTGGCGGCGGCGACGGCTACGCCTCCTCCTTCCTGCACGCCCTGATGGCGGGCGCTTCCCTGCCCGACGCCCTGGAAAAAGGCAGCGCCTCCGCCGCCATGCTGGTGGCCAGCCACGCGTGCAGCAAGGATATGCCAACGGAAGAAAGCCTGATGGAATTCATTAAAGAAGAAAAAGAAAAGTACGGCACCGTCATTTCCAAACTGTAATCTTGAAATCAATATTAGATTAAAAGGAGCGATGCACCATGGGAGACATTAAAATCATGAAGCCCTTCATCAACGGCCAGTTCATCGACAGCAAATCCGAAAAATTCAACACCATTTACGACCCCTCCACCGGCAAGGAAATCGCTAAGGTGCCCTGCTGCACCCAGGACGAGGTGGAGCAGGCTATCGCCGCGGCCAAGGCCGCCTATCCCGCCTGGCGGGATACGCCGGTGCGCAAGCGCGCAGCCATTATGATGAAGCTGCGCAACCTGATCGAGGCCCATATGGATGAGCTCACCCTGCTCTGCGCCACCGAAAACGGCAAATGCTGGAGCGAGGCCGCGGGCGATGTGGGCAAGGCCCTGGAAATGACGGAGCTGGCCTGCTCCGCGCCTTCCCTTCTCATGGGCGAAAGCCTGATGAACACCTCCACCGGCTATGACACCACCTTGTACCGGGAGCCCATCGGCGTGTTCGCCGGCATCGCGCCCTGGAACTTCCCCGCCATGATTCCCGTGGGCTGGATGGCCCCCTTGTGCATCGTGTGCGGCAACGCGTTCGTGTTAAAGCCCGCCTCCACCACGCCCATGACCTCCCTGCGCTTTGCCGAGCTGTATAAGGAAGCGGGCATCCCGGACGGCATTTTCAATATCGTGCCCTGCTCCCGGAATGAAGCGGAAATTTTCCTCACCCATCCGGACGTGAAGGGCATCACCTTCGTTGGCTCCACCGCCGTGGGCCAGCACGTGTACGCCACCGCCGCCGCCCACGGCAAGCGGGTGCAGTGCCTGTGCGAAGCGAAAAACCACGCGCTGGTGCTGGAGGACGCGCCCATTACCCGCACCGCCGCGGGCATTATGAATTCCTCCTTCGGCTGCGCGGGCGAACGCTGCATGGCCCTGCCCGTAGTGGTGGCCCAGGAATCCATTGCGGACCAGCTGGTGGCCGAGATCGTGCGCCTGTGCAAGCAGCAGAAGGTAGGCCCCGCTTACGATAAGACCAGCAAGCTGGGCCCCGTGGGCAGCAAGGGCCACCAGAAATTCA
>CAMOHY010000246.1 GCA_946615495.1 uncultured Clostridia bacterium | reverse complement strand
AGTACAGTTTATATAGCTGAAATAAAGGAACGCGATTCATTATTTAGACCATCTAAAACTGTGCTCTGTACTCTGTTCACTTCTTCGTATTTTAAAGCTTTCTTGAACAAATACCAATCATGATGTAGGAGAGTAAACTATGCCCTTTTATCAGGACTTTAAGAAAAAGAAAATGACCCGCGCGGATCATCTGCGTTCCGACAGCAAATGGGAAGAGGAAGGCGCCCGCTACCGCCGCTCCACCGCCAAGGCCGAGGAGCAGCGCCGGGAGAGCCGGGAAGAAGGCTTTTCTTCCCGCGGCAGCGGCAAACCCCAGGGAAAGACGGGCTTCCACGGCGAAAAGAGCAACAGCCGCGGCCCCCGGAGCGAACACAATTCCGCGCCCCGCCAGGGCTTCCGGCCGGAGCACAAGCCCGCCCCCAAGCCCGAACACCGGCAGGACCGCCCCGCGCCCAAGCCGGAATTCCGCCCCGCCCCGCCCAGGGACGAAGCCTTCCTGCCCCCTGAAAACCTGCTGTCTGGCCGCAACCCCATCCGGGAGGCCATCAAGAGCGGCCGGGATATTGAAAAGCTGCTGGTAGCCAAGGGCGACCTTTCCGGCACCGCCAGGGAGATCGTTTCCATGGCCCGTGAACGCCATATTCCCATTCAGACTGTGGACCGCAGCCGCCTGGACGAAATCACCAAAAACCACCAGGGCATGCTGGCCTTTGCTTCCGCCTACCGCTATTACGACGTGGAGGACATGCTGGCCGAGGCCCAGGAAAAGAGCGAGGCGCCTTTCCTGGTGGTGCTGGACGGCGTGACCGACCCCCAGAACCTGGGCGCCATCATCCGCACCGCCGCCTGCGTGGGCGCCCACGGCGTCATTGTGCCGGAGCGCCGGGCCGTAGGGCTCACTCCCTCCGCCGTAAAGGCCTCCGCCGGCGCCATTGAAACGGTGAAGGTGGCCCGCGTGACCAATCTGACCCGCACCCTTGAAATGCTGAAAAAGCAGGGCATTTGGCTGTATGCCGCCGATATGGACGGCGAAGACTACCGCCAGGTGAACTTTTCCGGCCCCATGGCGCTGATCGTGGGAGCGGAAGGCGAAGGCGTGAGCCGCCTGGTGCTGGACACCTGCGATCACCGGGTCAGCCTGCCCATGCGCGGCGGCGTCGGTTCGCTCAACGCCTCCGTGGCCGCGGGCATTCTTATGTATGCCGCCTTCAATGGCCGCGAATAACAAATTCTTGCCTTCGGAGGTTTCCATGGCTGATTTTCCTACAGCGGACGAACAAAATGAATTTGAGCAATTCCTGTCCATGCCAGACGAGGATGTGGTGGTGCTGGCCCAGAAAGGCGATGGCCAAGCGCTGGCTTACCTGCTGAACAAATACAAAAATTTTGTACGTTCCAAGGCGCGCAGCTATTTTCTCATCGGCGCGGACCACGAGGATATTGTGCAGGAGGGCATGATCGGCTTGTACAAAGCCATTCGGGATTTTCAGCCCGCCCGCCTGGCCTCCTTCCGCTCCTTTGCGGAATTGTGCGTGAAGCGTCAGATCATTACGGCCATCAAGGCAGCCACCCGGCAAAAGCACGTGCCCCTGAACAGCTACGTTTCCCTGAACAAGCCCCTTTACGACGAAGAATCGGACCGCACCTTGCTGGACGTGATTGAAGGCCGGGTGACGAACCCGGAGGACCTTTACATCAGCCAGGAGGACCTGGCCCGCATCCAGACCCAGATTTCGGAGGTGCTTTCCGACCTGGAACGCCAAGTGCTGGAGGCGTTTATGGATGGAAAAAGCTATCAGGAAATTGCGGAGCTGCTGGGCCGCCACGTGAAATCCATCGACAACGCTTTGCAGCGGGTAAAGCGCAAGCTGTTCAAATTCCGGGAAGAAAACGAAAAGTGATCCGGAACCTATCTCATCATACTAATTGCCATGCCGTGCGGGCACGGCATGGCAATTAGTATGAATCATCAGGGCATTCCCAAGCTGTAAGCAGGCGGGCGGAATGCCCTGCTTTTTTGTTTTCCGCATAATTGACAGCGCGCGGGGCACGCTAAAGCGGGAAACAGAGCCGTTTGCGGCGGCTCCAAGAGGAGGGAACAAGATTGTCGGTAGGGCTGATCTTATTGGCGGCAGCGTCCGTGCTGGTGCTGTTCGGCGTGGCCCAGCGGGTGCTGGACCGCATGCAGTTGACCGATCGGGCCGCGCTCATCATCGCGGCGCTGATCTTTTTTGGCGGCCTGGCGCCGGATATCCGGCTGGGCCGGGTGGCTGTGAACCTGGGCGGCGCGGTGGTGCCCCTGGGCGTATGCGTTTATCTGCTCATTCAAACGGACACCAGGGCGGAGGTGGGCCGGGCGCTGCTGGGCAGCGTGCTCACCGGCCTTGCGGTGTACGCCCTGGGCAGGCTGCTGCCCGCCGAGCCGGAAAAGTTCATCATCGATCCTCATTATCTGTACGGCATCGCCGGAGGCGCGATTGCCTATCTGCTGGGCCGGTCCAGACGGGCGGCGTTTATTTGCGGCGTGCTGGGCGTGGTGCTGGCGGACACCGCGGTGGCCGTCATCAACTGGGCCAACGGCATCAGCGCCACGCTGGTGCTGGGCGGCGCGGGAGCCATGGACACCATCGTCATTTCCGGCCTGCTGGCCGTGCTGCTATCTGAATTAGCAGGCGAAATCATAGAGCGCATGGCCCGGCCCAACCGGCGGGAAAACCGGGACGCGGTGGATACCCCCGTGCGCGGAAGGGAGGGCCGCTCATGAAGAAAAAATGGCTCATTTTCCTGGCCGCGCTTTGCTTCCTCTTCCCCGCCGCCGCCCTGGCCAGCGAGGACGACGGGGACAAGGTATATCAGCTCCTGGATCCCCAGGGGGAAACCGTTACATACTTTGCCGGTACGCCGGAAACAGGCGACGAGTACATCGGCGGGGACAACCGGCATTACCGGGTGGGGCAAATTGACCATGAAAGCCAAATCGCCCGGATGGAGGCTCTGGGCGCCTATTCCATGCCGGATGTGAACTGGGCCCTGGAAAGCGCCCTGCCCGTATCGGCGGTAAAAAAGGCCGTGGCGCTGTACTGCACCCACAGCGACGAAAGCTATGAGCCCACCGACGGCAGCAGCAGCCTGGAAAAGCGGGGCGGCATTTACGACGTGGCGGAGCGATTGAAAGCGGCCCTGGAAAAAGAAGGCGTCACGGTCTATTACAGCAGCGAAAACCACTATCCCCACGACGCCGGGGCCTACCGCCGCAGCCGGGCCACCGCCGCTTCTTTGGCGGAGGAGGGCGTGGACGCCATTTTTGATATTCACCGGGACGGCATCCCCGACGCCAGCCAGTACGAAAGCCAGGTGGACGGAGAAGAAGTGACCAAGGTGCGCCTGCTGGTGGGCCGGAGCAACCAAAACGCGGAGGCCAACAAGCAGTTCGCCGCCCAGATCAAGGCCGTGGCGGACAAGCTGTACCCCGGCCTGGTAAAGGATATTTATATCGGAAAGGGCACCTATAATCAGGACCTGATGAGCCAGGCCGTTTTGCTGGAATTTGGCACCCACAAAAGCGACAAAAACGAGGTGTTGGCTTCCACGGC
This sequence comes from uncultured Clostridia bacterium, assembly GCA_946615495.1. Taxonomy (GTDB): domain Bacteria; phylum Bacillota; class Clostridia; order Christensenellales; family Aristaeellaceae; genus RUG563. The sequence goes on along the minus strand of CAMOHY010000246.1, from coordinate 356 downwards.
CTACATGGCCAATGTGCTCAACCGCACCTTGTACGGCGGCGTCACCGGCGCGGCGGGCGACGGCAAAAGCGCCGCGCAAAAAAACACCGGCGGCTGGGCAGGCATAGCCTGGCTGGCCGGCGCGCTGGTGATTGGCGTATTCATTTACGCCCTGGCCGCATCGGGAAACGGAAAAATCGCCCTGCAAAAATGGAAGCGCAGCTTCCAGGAAATGTCCGGCGGGCTGCTGGGCGGCAGAAGGAAGGACGAATAAAAAGAAATCGACTCGCAAAAAAGCTCTGCCCAAAAAATGGACAGAGCTCTCAGAGCATCGACAAAGTCGATGCTCTGCCATCGAAAGTCTGCAAGCAGTCTTT
>CAMOHY010000245.1 GCA_946615495.1 uncultured Clostridia bacterium | reverse complement strand
CAAGAAAAAGGGTGTAAAATAGAGGCGGACTGCATCCGGACAGGATGAGGCCCGCCTCTTCTCTTCACTAATAGGAAAAAACACGGAGGAAAGCATGGAAATAGACGTGAACCAGGCGCTGCGATACCTGGGCGTTCAGCGGCCGGACAAAGACACAGCTCAGGCCGTGGCCCGGATGGCCCGGCAGGTGGAAGCGTGGGCGGCGCCCCGGTGGGTATACCGGGTTTTCTCCGTGTCGGCGGAGGAAAACGGCGCGGCCTGCCCGGAGGCGGGGCTGGTCCTGCCCGGCAAGCTGGCTTCCGGCATGCTCAGGGAGTGCCAAAGCGCGGCGCTGCTGGCGTGCACCCTGGGGGCGGAATTTGACCGGCGGCTGCTGGCCCTTCAGGCCCGCGATATGGCCCAGGCCGTCATGGCCGACGCCTGCGGCAGCGCCTGGGTGGAAGCGGGGTGCGACGAAGCGGAGCGGGAAATTGCCGCCGCGCAGGCGAACCTTTATTTGACGGACCGGTTCAGCCCCGGCTATGGGGATTTGCCGCTGACGCTGCAGCCCTCCCTGCTGCGGGCGGTGAACGCGGAAAAGCGGCTGGGCGTTTACGCCGCCCCGTCGCTGATGCTTACGCCGTTAAAGACCGTAACGGCCATCATCGGCCTGTCGGACCGGCCCCAGGGCGCGCGCATCCGGGGCTGCGGATATTGCGGGCTGAAGGCTGCCTGCGCCTATCGGGAAAGGGGGCTTACCTGTGAAATTTCCGCTTGACGGCATGATTTTGCTGGACGGCGCCATGGGCACCATGCTGCAAAAAAAGGGACTGAAGCCGGGCGATATCCCGGAATTGCTGAATTTGACCCACCCGGACTGGATTTTGGACATTCATCGGGAATACGTACGGGCAGGCAGCCAAGTGATTTACGCCAACACCTTCGGGGCCAACGGACGCAAGCTGCGCCGGGCCGCCGTGCGGCCGGAGGCGGTGATCGCGGCGGGAATTGGCCTGGCCAAGGAGGCCGCGGCGGAAACTGGGGCGCTGGTGGCCCTGGACGTGGGCCCCATCGGCGAGCTGATGGAGCCCATGGGGCCGCTTTCCTTTGAGGATGCGTACGCTGTTTTTTCTTCCATGATGGAAGCGGGGGCCAAGGCCGGGGCCGATCTGGTGGTGATCGAGACCATGACGGACCTGTACGAAGCCAAGGCGGCCCTGCTGGCGGCCAAGGAGCATACGGAGCTGCCGGTGCTGGTGTCCATGAGCTTTGACGAATCGGGCCGCACCTTTACGGGCTGCACCCCTGCCTCCATGGCCCACACTCTGGAGGGCTTGGGGGCCGACGCCCTGGGCGTGAACTGCTCCCTGGGGCCCAAGGAGCTGCTGCCCATCCTGCAGGAGCTCCGGCGGCATACCCGCCTGCCCCTTATCGCCAAGCCCAACGCGGGCCTGCCGGACCCGGCGGACGGCCATTACAGCCTGTCCGCGGCGGAGTTTGCCGGGGCCATGAAAGGGCTCATCCAGGCGGGGGCCACGCTGGTGGGCGGCTGCTGCGGCACCGGGCCGGAGGATATTCGGGCCCTCAAGGCTTTGCTCAGCGCCGTCCAGCCCGAAAAGGCCCCCACGCCGCCCGCCATGGTGTGCACGCCCACCCTGGCCCTGCCGCTTAACCGGGTGCGCGTCATCGGCGAACGCATCAACCCCACCGGGAAAAAGCGCCTGCAGCAGGCGCTGCTGGAAAACGACCTGGCCTACGTGGTGGACCTGGCTATTCAGCAAATCGACGCGGGAGCGGAAATATTGGATGTGAACGTGGGCTATCCCGGCGTGGACGAAACAACAATGCTGCCGCGGGTGGTCAAGGAGCTGCAGGCGGCGGTGGACACGCCGCTGCAATTGGACTCCGCCAATCCCGACGCGCTGGAGGCCGCCCTGCGGGTGTATAACGGCAAGCCGGCGGTGAATTCCGTCAGCGGCAAGGAAGAGTCGCTCAGCCGGGTGCTGCCGCTGGTGAAAAAGTACGGCGCGGCGGTGGTGGGCCTGGCTCTGGATGACGATGGATTGCCCGACACCGCCCCAAAGCGCTTTGCCATCGCGGAAAAAATACTAAACCGCGCCCTTTCTCTGGGCATTCCCAGGGAGGATGTGTGGATCGACTGCCTCACCCTCACCGTGTCGGCCCAGCAGGACCAGGCCCAGGAGACCCTGCGGGCAGTGCAAATGGTGCGGGAAAAGCTGGGCCTTCAAACGGTGCTGGGGGTAAGCAACGTTTCCTTCGGCCTGCCCGCCCGATTGCTGATGACCCAAACCTTCCTGGCCTGCGCCCTGCAGGCGGGGCTGACGCTGCCCATCGTGAACCCCAACCAGAAGGAAATGATGGACACTGTGGCCGCCTTCCGGGTGCTGAACGGGGAGGATGGGCGCAGCGAACATTTTGTGGCCCGCTTTGCCCAGGCGCAGGCGGCGGCAGCCACGCCCGCGGCGGCCGCGGAAATGTCCCTGGACGACGCCATCCTGCGGGGATTAAAGCAGGAAGCGGCCCGGCTGGCGCGGGAAAAGCTGAAAACGGAAGCGCCCCTTGCCCTGGTGGAGCAGCACATGATTCCCGCCCTGGACCGGGTGGGCGCGGATTACGAGCGGGGCGCGGCGTTTCTTCCCCAATTGCTGTCCGCGGCCCAGGCGGCCCAAGCGGTGTTTGAGGAAATCAAGGCCGTTTTGTCCGCCCAGGGCGGCGGCGCGGTGACCAAGGGAAAAATCATCATCGCCACCGTGCAGGGCGACGTGCACGATATCGGCAAAAACATTGTAAAAACCGTGCTGCAAAATTACGGCTACGCCGTCCTGGATTTGGGCAAGGACGTGCCGCCGGAAACCATCGCCGCCGCCGCGCAGGCCGAGGGGGCGAAAATGGTGGGCCTTTCCGCCCTGATGACCACCACCCTGCCCGCCATGGAGGAAACCGTGCGCCTGCTTCGCCAGCTGCCTACCCCGCCCTTCGTTTTGGTGGGCGGCGCGGTGGTGACGCCGGAATACGCCCGCGCCATGGGCGCCGACGGCTACGCCAAGGACGCCCGCGCCGCCGTGGCCGCCGCCCGGCAGGTGTTCGGCGCGTAAATTTCCGCTTCTTATCCTGAATGGCAATTTGCAAATGGGCTCAGACAGGATTTTTCCCTTTCCATGGAGAATACCTGAAAAAACACCGAATAAGGAGGCAAAATTCATGAAACGGATAAGCTGTCTCGCGCTAATTCTTCTCTTGTGCATGACCGCCTGCGCAGGCCAGGCGGAAGAGGAATTTTTCGTAATGGAATCCGCCGTCACCCTGTTTGGCGATCAATCCATTTCCACAGCCGCGCTGAAAAAGGAAATGACCCGCCAACAGCTCATTCTGGCCCTGAGCTATGCCGCCGAAGGCCGGGAATACGATATCATGGACTCTTTGAATATCCTGGACCTGGTCAGCAAGGTGCTCTTTGATATGGAACAGAGCGCGATGATCCGGAACCTGATAAAGCTGCAGGAGCCGGAGGACCGGGAAGTGACGGCGGAGGAGGAAGCCCAGCTTCGCGCCCAGGCGAAAGCGGAATGGGAGGAATACCGGGCCATCGCGCGCAGCGAAAACGGCATGGCGTTCTTACCCGCCGGGAATTTTGTGCCTGTGCCGGACGACCCGGAGGAAACCATCACCCGCTATTTTGAAAGCTTCGGGCTGACGGAGGAATCGCTCTATCAGGACGCGCTGAACGCCGCCTTGGACCAAAAACTTATGCAGGCGGAAACGGCGTTCCTGGAGGATGCCACCGAGGATGAAAAATTCGATTACTACACAGATTGGCTGCTGAATTGGTTTTCTTTGGCCGGCGTGCAGGAGGACCCCCTGGCCGTGGCCGAGGTGTGCCTGCGGCTGAAGGACGGCAAGTAAGCCAAAAGCGAGAGGTAAACATCAATTTGCTGTAAAAATGGCGCTTCCGGGCAAAATGCCGGAAGCGCTCA
>CAMOHY010000244.1 GCA_946615495.1 uncultured Clostridia bacterium | reverse complement strand
GAATCCAGCCCTTGCTGGTCCTGATGGGCACGGCGCCCGCGCCATTCTTGCTTTCGGTGATGGTGTGATAGCGGCGCAGGGAAATGATCTTTTCCTCGTCAATGACCGCGTTTTCCACGCTGTCGCACAGGCCAAAGCCGATGCCGCCGCCCGACCCGGTTTCAATGAAATCATCCATGGGGCGGGGATAGAAGGCGTACTTTCCATGCACAAATTCCGGATGCAGGACCACGTTCCGCTGCTGGGGAGAATGAAGGGTGACCAGGTTGGGCAGCCTTTCCCAGGTTTCCAGATCCTTGGTGCGCACGATCCCCGCGGCGGCCACCGCCGCGGAAAGATCGGGATTCTTTGTATCCTTGCTTTCCGAGCAGAAGACCCCGTAAATCCAGCAGTCTTCGTGCTGGGTCAGGCGCATATCATACACATTGGTTTCCAGCTTTTCCGTATCGGGCAGCACCACGGGATAATCCCGGAAGCGGAAGCCCTCCGTGGGCCGGTCGCTTTCCGCCACGGCGAAAAAGCTCTTGCGGTCCATGCCTTCCACCCGAACCACCAGGCAGTATTTCCCGTTCAGCTTGATGGCCCCGCTGTTCAGCGTGGCGTTGACCCCCAGGCGCTGCATCATGTAAGGGTTGGCAGCCGGGTCCGCGTCATACATCCAGAATGGCGGAATATGCTCCCGGGTCAGGACAGGATTGCGATAGCGGGAAAAAATGCCGTTATAGAAATGCTCGTCCACTAGGTTCGGGCGGCTGACCACCCGCTCATAGGCTTCCATCAGGGATTGAAAGCTGCGGCTTTTCATCGTATTCTGTCTCCTATTATTTCGTTTGTTTCCCCATTCACCCATTCGTTTTTCAGTTCAGGGCCAGTGAATACGGGTCTGCGAGCTCTTCGCCCCAAGTCCGGACGCATATCCCGATACAGCGTCCCTCAAAAGCCAGTCGGCTTCCATGGTATGGCCATAAGAACGCATATTCAAAGGGAATGGAAATCTCTGTTAAACACCTCCAACCTGTGTTCCGCTCTATTATATACTTTCATCACAAAATAGGCAAGCATTCTTCCTATTACCAGGATTGGTTTAAAGGTTGTTTTTCCAAGAAAACCTATTGCGGATTGGAATCATGTTATAACATGTTTGTTGGCTTCCGCTGTTACAAACAAGGAACGAAAACATGCTTGTATTCGTTGCGTATCCGGAAAAAAAGTGACTTTGATTATCCTCTCCCAGGTGATTGACGAAGGGCCGCGTTTGATATATGATGTGTCCGGATTCTTTTTTACTGGGAAAGAGAGAGTACGACCGACATGCAAAAGTATCTATGGGCTTCCAAGGAACAAAAAGCGCTTGGGCCGGAATACATTGGCCTGGGGCAGCTGGCCCTGCCGATTCTGCTGGAAAGCATCCTGCGCTCCACCGTCGGGCTGATCGACGTGGCGTTTCTGTCCCGGCTGTCGGACAGCGTGGTCAGCGCGGTCAGCGTAGCCAACCAATACATTATCCTGTGCCAGATCATCGCGTCGTCCCTGGCGGGCGGCTCCATCGTCTGCATCAACCAGGCCATCGGCATGAAAAACCGAAAGCGCGTGGAAAAGCTGTCCTCCATCGCGCTGGCCGCAAACATGCTGCTGGGCGCGGCCTTTGGAATTCTGTTTCTGTTCGGCTCCAACGCGCTGCTGATTATCATGCAGATGGAGCCCGCTTCCACCGGCTATGCCAGCCGGTATATGAATATTGTGGGCGGGCTGATGATTTTCCAATGCGTGGAAATTGTATCCGCCAGCCTGTGCCGCTCCATGGGCCACCCCAGCGCGCCGCTGGCGATCAACCTAATGGAAAACCTGGTCAATATTGTGGGGAACTATTTGGCCGTATTCCATCACGCGGCCCTGGGCCTTGACCCCTTGGACGGCGTGGCGCTGGCGACGGTGCTCAGCCGCGTGGCGGGCATGACGCTGTCCCTTGTGATTGTCCACCGCGCCGGGATAAGGTTTTCCGTTAAGCAGCTGGTTCCCTTTCCCAAGGAGGATATCCGGCTTTCTCTTTCCATTGGCATTCCGGGCGGCTTCAACAATATTGCCTATTCCATCAGCCAAATCGTGTCCACCGCCATTATCACCATCCTGGGGGAGACGATGATGGCCACCAAGGTGTACGTTGGCAACATCGTTCACTATGTCGCCCTGGCGGGCATGGCCTTTGGCAGCGCAAGCTCCATTCTCATCGGCTACAAAATCGGCGCGGATGAATTTGAGGAAGCCAACGCCGTTCGCGCCCTGGTGACAAAGATCGGCCTGATTTCCAACATTACCTTTTCTTTGCTATTTATCCTGCTGCGCTATCCGCTGCTTAGAATTTTTACGGAAAATGAAACCATCCTGCGGGTCGGCGGCACGATCTTCATCCTTGACCTGGCGGTGGAAATCGGGCGTTCGCTGAATAACACCGTAGCCGGCGCGCTGCAGGCCACCGGCGACGTGACCTACCAGCTGATTGTGAACCAGCTGAGCGGGTGGATCGTTTCTGTGGGCGGCGCTTATCTCTTTGGCATCGTGTTTGGCTGGGGACTGTACGGGGTATGGATCGCCTTCGCCCTGGATGAAATGACCCGCGGCCTGATTCTGCTGCACCGCTGGCGCAGCGGCAAATGGCGGGCGGGAGCGGAAGCGCGCCGGAAAAAGATTGCGGAGAATTGACGGGGTGCAGGAAATTGAAACGGGAAATACAGGCATACGTGAAAAAGGCTGACCAGTGGATCAAAGACCACCAAAAAGAGTTCATTGAGGAAATTCAGGGCTTGGCGCGGATTCCTTCCGTCAGCCATCCGGAAGAGGCGGCTGAAAACGCGCCCTTTGGTCCAGCATGCCGAAGCGTGCTGGACCGCGCGCTGGAGCGGGGCCGGGCTTACGGCTTTGATACAGAAGATTTGGCCGGATACGCGGGCGTCATTTCCATGGGAGACCGAAGGAACGCCATCGGCCTGATCGCCCATTTGGATGTGGTGCCGGCGGGGGACGGCTGGATTTATCCGCCCTTCGGGGCCACGTATCTTCCGGAGCACGACGCGCTGATCGGCCGCGGCGTGGACGACAACAAGGGCTCCGCCGTGATGGCGCTGTTCGTGATGCGGATGCTGCGGGAATGGGGCGCGCCCCTTCGCCATGGCGTCGCCCTCTACTGCGGCACCAGCGAAGAAAACGGAATGCACGATATGAAGGCGCTGCGGGAGAGGGGCCATAATTTCCCCAAGCTGTCCCTGGTGCCGGACGCGGGCTTTCCCGTCAATTACGGGCAAAAGGGCTCGCTGAACGGGTTTATTCAAGCCAAAGCCATCGGCAATTTGCTTTCCTTTGACGGGGGCAGCGCCCACAACGTGGTGCCGGATCGGGCGGAATGCGTCATCGACGCGGAGGAAGCGGCGGTGCAAGCCGCCCTGCAAAAGCTGCCGGACGGCCTGCGCGGAAAAATCACAGCCGGGAAGACGCCGGAGGGCGTGCGCTTGACCGCTGCCGGGCAGTCCGGCCACGCGGCTTTCCCGGATGGCGGCGTCAACGCCATTGCCGTGCTGGCCGCCGCTTTGGTTTCCTCCAATTTATTGACAGGCGCGGCGGCGAAGGCTATCGCCGGGCTGTATGCGCTTACGCGGGACAATCACGGCTGCAGCGAGGGCGTATTTTATGAGGACGAGCTTTCCGGCCCGCTGACCCTTGTATATACGATTGCGCACTTGAAAGACGGCGTGCTGCGTGTCGGCCTTGACTGCCGCTACCCCATTACCTGCCCCGGCGGCAAGCTGCGCTCTTCCCTGATCGAAGCCTGGAAAGCTCTGGGCTATACCCCGGAGGACCTTCAGCTTTCCGACCCTTACTATATACCCAAGGAAAGCCCCTATGTCGCCGCCCTGCAGCAGGTCTATCACAGCCTGACGGGCAGCGGCGAGCCGCCCTACACCATGGGCGGCGGCACCTATTCCAAGCCCCTGCCCA
>CAMOHY010000243.1 GCA_946615495.1 uncultured Clostridia bacterium | reverse complement strand
CGGTGGTGAAGGAAAGGTTGATGCTGGCCTGCTTGGCGGAAATGAGGGCGTTGATGACGCGCTCCACGTTGCCGCCGGCCAGGAAGTGGGTTTCCAACATATCGGTGGTCACATCCAGGCCCGCCTTCCGGGCTTTTATGTAGGCGTTCACGATCTTCTGGGGAGAAATGCGGCGAAAGCGCATGCCGATCAGGGAAATGATCTTTACCGGCGCGCCGGAAGCGCGGGCGTTGATCCACAGCCCCAGGGGCACATAGCGGAAGAAAACGGCGGCCACCAGAATGGCCACGACGATGATGATGAGCCACACGAACATGATTTCAGGCATTTGATTGTCCTCCCTCTATTTTTTGATTTGGATTTCCTGCTTTATCCTTCAATGGGACGCACGGTGATTTTGGCGCCCTCCACCCGGTACACCCGCACCTTGACGCCCTTTTCCAAATACGCCCCTTCGGACACCACGTTCAATCTTACGCCGTCAAATTCGGCGATGCCCACAGGGTTGAGCACGGTGGCGGTAACGCCCTCCTTGCCCAGCAGCGCGTCGTTTTCCTCATGGTCCACCGGCTGGGTGACATCATTGAGAATCAGCGCCGACCGGGACAGCTTGCCCGACGCCGCGGACTTGATGGACACCGATATGGAAATGCCCGCCAGGGCCAGGGCGATAAGGGTGACGGCCAGGCCCGCCACCGGGCCGTAGGTCCGCCAGGTAATCACGATGCCGGCGCTGAGCAGAATCAGGCCCGAAACGCCGGGCAGCCCAAAGCCGGGAACAAACACCTCCAGCACCAGCAGCCCCACGCCCGCAATCAGGCATAAAATCAGGGGCAGGTTCGTTAAAATCACATCCAATACACCCTCCATCGGCAGCCCTCCCATTCATGCTGGTTTTGATGAATGTATTGTAACACGAACAGCGCGCCGGGAAAAGCTTTTTTGCTCCAAAACCGCTTTTTTTCGCTCCAAATGTCAGAGAAAACAGGCTGTGTGCGGGCCAAACGCCCCGTTCCCATCGTCTAAAGGGAAAAGGAGGTATGCGGCGTGATGAAAAAATGGCTGCTGGCGGCCCTGCTCTGGTGCGTTTTCCTGCCCGCCCAGGGGGAAGTGCGCATAAACGAGGTGCTGTGCAGCAACGGGATGTACGAAAACGGGAAGGCTTATTCCTGGGTAGAAATCAAAAACACCGGCGATACGCCCGAAAGCCTGGCCGGGGCGCGGCTCGCCTATCTGCGCAAGGGGGAAAGATATACCTATGAATTTCCCGAAGGCGCTGTGCTGCCCGCCCAGGGGTACGGGGTGGTGTTCTGCGTGGGCGCGGATGAGCCGCCTGCCCAAGGAAAGGATTTTTACGCGCCCTTTGAGCTGTCCCCCAAGGGCGGCACGCTGATTTTATCCCGCGATGAGGAAATATGGGACCGGGCGGAGCTGGGCGCGCAGTGGGGCAATATTTCCTTTGGCCGGGTGGGCGACGGAGAAGAATGGCTGTTTTTGCCCGAAGCGAGCAGAAAAGGAGCCAACCCGGCCCAGGGCTATGGGGAGCGCTGCCCGGCGCCGGAATTTTCCCTGCCCGGCGGCTTTTACGACGGCGTGCAGACCGCCTACCTTTCCGCCGCTCCCGGCGCGGTGATTCGCTTCACCACCGACGGCAGCGAGCCCACGGATCAGTCGCCCGCCTGCGCCGGCACCTTCCCGGTGAATTTAGGGGTCACCTGCCTTCGGGCGCGGGCCTTTCAGGAGGGCCTGCTCCCCTCCGAAACGGTGACGCAAACCTATTTCGTGGGCGTAGAGCGGTATTCCGCCGTGGTGTCTTTGGTGACGGATGAAAAATATCTGTTTGATTCCCGCACGGGCGCGCTGGTGCCCGGAAACGGAAAAATAAAGAATTACGAGCAGGACTGGGAATATCCCCTGTCCGTAGAATATTTTGACGAAGCAGGGCAGCGGCTGCTTCATCAGGGCGCCACCTTCCGGGTCACCGGGGCCACCTCCCGCGCTTACGGGCAAAAAACCCTTTCCCTGTTCGCCCGGTCCGCCTGGGGCGATAAACGGTTCTATTTTTCGCCCTTTGCCCATCGGGAGGGCTGGGACGGCTTTAAATCCCTGACGCTGCGGGCCGCGGGCACGGAAAGCTTTCTTACCCGCTTTCGGGACGCGCTGCTAACCTCCCGCGCCGCGGGGCTGGGCGTTTTGTACCAGGAGGCCGTGCCGGTGGAGGTGTACCTGAACGGGCAATATTGGGGCCACTATAACCTGCGGGAAAAAATCAATAAGCATATGATCGCTCAGTGGGAGAGCGTGACGGACGGGGACGATATAGACAAAATCGATATTTTGAAGGGCCGCTATGAAACCCAGCAGGGCAGCCGCGCCGATTGGGACGAGCTGATCGCTTTCTGTAAAACGAGGGACCTGAACGATCCGGAGAACCTGCGATGGGTGGAAGAAAGGCTGGACACGGAAAATTACTTCCTCCACACCGCCATCCAAATGATCGTGGGGAACACGGATATTGGCAACGTGCGCTATTACCGGGTGCCGGGCGGCAAATGGAAATGCGCGCTTTTCGACCTGGACGCGGGCATGGAAAACCTGAAGCAGGGCCCCATCCGCTTTTACAATAAAACGCCCCAGGAAAACAGCGATTTGTTTTTTCATGAGCCCTTCGCCGCGCTGATGCGCGTGCCGGAAAAGCGGGCGGAGTTTTTGTCCCTTTTCGGCCGGGCGCTGCTGCGGTATAGGCCGAAGGACCTGGAGGCGGAAATCGATTGGTGGGAGGCGCGCCTTGCGCCCCTCATGCCCCGGCAAATCAAGCGCTGGCCCAAATCCTCGCCCGCTTCCCTGGCCATCTGGCAGTACGAGGTCCGCGCCCTGCGCAAAATCTGCCAAAAGCGCCCGGCGGAGGCGCTCGACATGCTCTGCACGGTGTATCAGGTGACCCAGGAGGAGCGAGAGGCCTATTTTTCAGAAATTGACCTTTCTGCGCCCTGACAGGCGGTGGGGTCGTGGGTAAATTGGTCATCTTTCAGCCTTCCTTGCTCCCCTTCATGGCTATTTCGGGAAAAAAACCGCAGATAAATACACCTTTTGGGCGAAAAGCCGCGATTTCTTTTCCTTTTTTCCCTTCCCTTGCTTGACAGAAGCGGATGAATGGACGTATAATGTTGAATTGGAGAAGAAGCGGAAAAAAGAGACGATTTCCGCTCTTATAAATCAAAGGAGGACTGATCCCCATGGCTATCAAATTGACCATTGACGGCAACGGGGCCGTTAGCCACGTCGCGTATGCGTTCAGCGATGTAGCCGCCATTTACCCCATCACGCCGTCCTCCACCATGGCCGAGTATGTTGACGAATGGGCCGCTCAGGGCCGCAAAAACCTCTTCGGCCAGCAGGTGCATGTAGCTGAAATGCAGTCTGAAGCCGGCGCCGCCGGCGCTGTGCACGGCTCTCTGGCCGCCGGTGCTCTGACCACCACCTTTACCGCTTCCCAGGGCTTGCTGCTGATGATCCCCAATATGTACAAGATCAGCGGCGAATTGCTGCCCGGTGTGTTCCATGTTTCCGCCCGCGCCCTGGCCGCCCACGCCCTGAGCATTTTCGGCGACCACAGCGACGTGATGGCTTGCCGCCAGACTGGTTTTGCCATGCTGGCCTCCGGTTCCGTTCAGGAAGCGCATGATATGGCGCTGGTCGCTCATCTGAGCGCCATCAAGGGCTCCGTTCCCTTCCTGCATTTCTTCGACGGCTTCCGCACCAGCCACGAAATTCAGAAGATCGACGCCTGCGAGCTGGACGAAATCGCCAAGCTGGTGGACTGGGACAAGATCAACGAATTCCGCGCCCGCGCCCTGAATCCTGAACATCCCCATCAGGCCGGCACCGCCCAGAACCCCGACATCTACTTCCAGAACCGTGAAGCGGCCAACTGCTACTACAACGCCGTTCCCGAAATCGTGGAAGCTTACATGGGCGAAGTGGCCAAGCTGACCGGCCGCGCCTACAAGCTGTTTGATTACTACGGCGCTCCCGATGCCGAAGAAGTGATCGTGGCCATGGG
>CAMOHY010000242.1 GCA_946615495.1 uncultured Clostridia bacterium | reverse complement strand
TAATACTATTCGCGTTCTAAAAACTTACCAGATTTGGGATGGATTTTGTGCCCTGGCTAAACCGAATGAAGGGAGGCGTAGCAGCGCTACGTTGACCGGAATGAGGTAACGCCAGGGCGCAAAAGGCGCCCAAAGATGGTAAGTTTTTAGAAGAAGAATAGTATCACACTGAATTAATGAGAGATTTACAATTGGCGCGACAGCACCCGCTTTAAAAATTCCTGGGTCCGCTGCTGCTTGGGCGCGGTAAACAGCTCGCCCGGCGCCGCGTCCTCCAGTATGACCCCGCCGTCCATGAACAGCACCCGGCTGGCCACGTCGCGGGCAAAGCTCATTTCGTGGGTGACAATTAGCATGGTCATGCCGCCGGAGGCCAGGTCCTGCATAACGGAAAGCACTTCGCCCACCATTTCGGGGTCCAGGGCGCTGGTGGGCTCGTCAAAGAGCAGCACCTCCGGCTCCATACACAGGGCGCGGGCAATGGCCGCGCGCTGCTTCTGCCCGCCGGAAAGCTGGGCGGGCCGGGCGTGGCGGTAGGCTCCCATGCCCACCTTTTCCAGGTAATGCACCGCCCGCTTTTCCGCTTCGCCCCGCCGGGTTTTAAGCACCTGCATTTGCCCCAGCACGCAGTTTTCCAGCACGTTCATGTTTCCAAACAGGTTGAAGGACTGAAACACCATGCCCACCTTGCTGTTGTACAGCGTGCGCTTCCATTCCGTTTCGGCGTTCCTGCCGTGATAGCGTATTTCACCGCCGGACGGCTGCTCCAGGAAATTAATGCAGCGAAGCAGCGTGCTTTTCCCAGACCCGGAGGAGCCGATGATGCAAATGACTTCGCCCTTTTCCACCTGGAAACTGATATCCCGCAGCACCTGATGGTCCCCAAAGCTTTTTACCAGGTGCTTGATTTCCAGAATCTTGTTTTCCACGCTCACGCCTCCTCCCCTTCGTGAATGGTAATGCTGCTGTGGCTGTCGCTTTGAGAGCCGTAAATGGTATAATTTTTGCTTCCGTCCATTTTCCTTTCCAGCAGGCGCAGCAGCCTTGTCACCGTAAAGGTGAGCACCAGGTAAATGCAGGCGATGACAAAGAAGGCTTCAAAATACCGCCCGTAGGTGCCCGCCGCCCCTTTGCCCGTAAAGTACAGTTCGTTCAGGGAAATCACGTTCAGCACGCTGGAATCCTTGATGTTTACCACGAACTCATTGCCGATGGAGGGCATGATATTGCGCACCGCCTGGGGCAGCACCACCTTCACCATGGCCTGCCAATGGGTCATGCCGATGGCCGTGGCGGCCTCCTTCTGCCCCGCGTCCACGCTGATGATGCCGCCCCGGATGATTTCCGCCATGTACGCGCCCGTATTGATGGACACGATAAAAATGGCGGCAGGCAGCACCGGCGCGCCCCGCTGGATGATGCCCGCCATCATGGAGCCGTAATAGATCACCATGCTCTGCACGATCATGGGCGTGCCGCGGAACACTTCAATATACACATTCAGCAGGAAATGCACCGCCCGCAGGGGCAGCCGCCGGAGGGAGGAGCCCTTGGGCAAGGGAATGGTGCGCACAATGGCCACCAGCAGCCCCAGCAAAAAGCCCAGCGCCGTGCCGCTCAGCGCCACCAGCAGCGTGACCCCCGTGCCCCGCAGGAACATATCCCCGTACTTGTTCAGCAAAAACTGCACCCAGCCGAAAAACGTGGAAGGAATATTGGCAGGCATGAATTCACCCCATTATCAGTTTGGTAAAACAGCGGGGCAACCGCCCCCATCTGCCTTGGAAGGAGCGGTTGCCCGAACCGTATTCATTTGCTTCTTTTTTTATTCGGCCACCAAGGGCTGGCGGGCCGTGGCGTCCAGCATGATCTGCACCCGCTCATCCTCGCTGATGGCGGCCAGGGCTTCGTTAATAGCGTCCTTGTAGGGGCTGCCGTAGCTCAGGCCGATGGCGATGGCGGTGTCATCCTCCGAGGCTTCAAAGCCCTGGCCAGCCTCAAACTGGATGTAGGTCAGGCTGGGATTGGCCATCACGTCGGCTTCCGCGCCGGGCCGCTCGGCCACATAGCCGTCAATGGCGCCGCTGAGCAGGTTCACAATCATGGCCGGGAAGGTTTCACGGGGCGTATCGTGCAAAACGCCCGGAATCTGGTCAATCACCGTGTCGTGGAAGGTGTTCAGCTGGGCGCAGATCACGGCGCCGCTCAGGTCCGCCAGGGCCTTGGCGTTGGCGTAGGGCCCGTCCTTTTTCACCACCACCACCAGCTCGCTCTGGTAATAATGGTCGGTAAAGTCAATGGTCATTTTCCGCTCCGCGGTGGGGCTCATGCCCGCGATAATCAGGTCGATGTTGCCGCTGAGCACGGAGGGGATCAGCCCGTCCCATTCCGTTTTCACAATTTCCAGGTCCATATTCAGGGCCTTGGCAATGCGCAGGGCAATCTGCACGTCATAACCGTCGGCATAGCCGCTGCCGTCGGCAATGCGCGCGGTGTATTCCGTTTGGGCGGTCTGCTGCCAGTTGTAGGGCGCGTAGCCGCATTCCATGCCCACGCGCAGCGTGCCTTCCGCCAGGGCGGAGGCGGCGGAGAATACCATCATCACCGCAAAGAGAACAGCCAACAGTTTCTTCATTTTTTCTTCCTCCTCATGCCAAATAGAAAAAGCGGGAATGGACGCGCCATTCTCCGCTTTCATTCCTTCGTTCCGCATGTATAAAAAGGAAGAAACCTTGAATAGCGCTCCATGGCCAAGCCATGACAGTCCGGAAGATGTTCTCCCCCGGCCCAACGCGGCCCCTTCGCCTTCGGCTGCCGCGTTTCGGCGGTTTTCCCTTTCCCACGGGTTCTCTGCCCTGGCTGGGCTCCCCCGCGCTACTTTTGTCCACCGCGCCTCTATTCCGCCGTGATGCGCGCTTTCGCGCCCCGGCCCCAACCGGCCCTTTGGCCGATCGCTTTTCCATTATTGCATTCCCTCGCTGGAATGTCAAGCGCTTCCAGGGCCTCTCATTGCATCTAAATTGTTTTTCTGTATCCATCCGTTCTCTTGGCTTTTTCTCCGGTCCGTGGTATACTGTTCTTATCAACTTTATTGGGTGGTGATTCTTATGCGCTGCGGCTGCCCCCGCTGCCAGGATACGGAAAGCTATATGATTCATTCTGAACGGGATAATTGCTGTATCTGTCCCGAATGCCTTTACCGCTGCTACGCCTGCCAGGGCGACGGCCAGGCCCTGAGCCGGGAGGCCATTTTGCGCCTCAGGAGCGAATCGCCGGATGAGCAGGCCTTTTTCCTTCTTTCCCACGCCGCCCAGGACGCTTCCGCCGCCGCCGCGGGCCTGTCCCCCTTCCAGGAGGCGCCGCCGGAGGAATAAAAAAATTCTCCTTGCGCTAAGCAGGATAATTCTGTATAATGAAAGCGTAAATACGGATGAATACTTTTCATCCGCAAAAGGAGGTTGGACTCATGGAAAAATTCGAGTGCCCCTGCGGTTACATTTATGACCCCGAAGTAGGCGACCCCGAAGGCGGCATCGCCCCCGGCACCAAGTGGGAGGATATTCCGGAAGATTGGGTGTGCCCCATCTGCGGTCTGGGCAAGGACGCCTTTACCCCCGTGTAATCCCTTTTCTCCCCGCGTGCCAGGCGCGCGGGGCTTTTTTGCGTAAAAAAGAAGTTTTTTTTGAAAAGCTGTGGCATATTCAAGGGGAACATGCTATAATGGTACGGAATTTCTGGTATGGAGGGAGGCTTTGAGCCATGGCGCAGGGAGCGCAGTGGAAAGTGATCCATATGGCGCGCAGTGAAAAGCACGCCAAGGAAATTCTGGCCCTTCTGGAACGGGAGGGCATTCTGGCCCGCAGCAAGCAGGTGTACCGCACCGTTTCCTCCGAAGAAAACTATTATGAAATCATGGTGCTTGGCTCGGAAGCCGTGGAAGCCCAGCAGCTTCTTATTGAAAATAACCTCCTGCTTTGACAGGAAAAGGAGAGAAAGTTTATGTCCAACATCGCAGTATTGACCAGCGGCGGCGACAGCCCCGGCATGAACGCGGCGGTTATGGCGG
>CAMOHY010000241.1 GCA_946615495.1 uncultured Clostridia bacterium | reverse complement strand
GGTTTCCCCCAGACCCCTTTCCGAGAAAGACAAATGGAGGAGTGTTCCATTTCAATGTCTTCCCCTCTATGACCAATCGATCAGAAAGCTAAGACATTATTCCGTGTAAAAACCGGGACTGCCGTTATCAAGCGGCAATCCCGGCTTTTGTATGGTTTTTTCTATTGCTGTTCCCGGTTCCTGTATTGGGTAGGCGTCATGCCCATATGCTTTTTAAAGAAGGTGAAGAAATAATTGCGGGTGGAAAAGCCCAGCCTGGCCGTAATATTTTCAATGGTTTCATCGGTGTTGTCCAGGAGGCTGCAGGCGGTTTCCAGCTTGCGCTTGGTGATGCGCCCGGACAGGGATTCGCCGCAGGCCGCTTTATACAGGCTGCGCAGGTAGTTGACGGAGAAGGAGAATTGGTCCGCGATTTCATTGATGGAAAAGTCCGGATTATAGAGGTTTTCCTCAATCATCTCGTTCACCCGCTCCACCAGCTCGCTGTCGCTGGAGCGCTGCTGCTTCATATCGCCCAGCTGGGCAATATCCAGGCTGGCCCTGCGGATAAAGAAGGTACGGGCGTCCTCCGCGTCCCAGTGCAGAACGGTGGAAATATCCAGGCTGCGGCTCACATCGTCCGCGGGAATTTGCAGGCTGTTCTCCAGGTTATGGAAGGTAACGGACAGGTGGAGCAGATTGCGCACGAACTGGCTGTGGGTAAAATGCGAAATGGTTTCCACATACTGGGTGATAGCGTTTTCCGCCGCCTGCCGGTCCATATGCCGCACGGCCTTGCCGATGATGCCGTCCATTTCAAAATCATACGCCTGATCCCGCATGTCCGGGAAGGAGAGGGTATCGGCAAACACCATGGCGTTCAAATGGCGGGTATACGCCTGCGCCAAGGCCTCCTCCGCCCCGGTGTAGGAAAGCTCCAAATCGTCCAGCGAGCTTACCTGCCGGCCCACGCCCATATAGACGGGCTTTCCATTCAGCGCGCTTTGGCAGGCGGGCAGCACGCGGGCAAGCGCGGCGTTTTCCTCCTCCGCCGCCGTTTCCGCCGTGTTCAAAATGAACAGCATCTGGAAGGAGGGCGGCGTGACGGCGCGCACCGCGCCCACCTGGGACAGGATGCCGCCCACCGTTTCCGCCAGCGTTCTGCGGATCAGCTGGGCGTCGGTCTCCAGGGCGATTTGCTTGCGGTCCGGCATGAGGGCGATCACCCGGTATTCCGTGCCCGGCAGCAGGGCGTCCATTTCCGCCACCTCCGCCGCGCTGGGCCGGAGGGAAGGCGTGGCCGGGTTCATCAGGTTCAAAAACAGCTGGTCCTCCCGCTCCCGCTGGTAGCTTTCCGCCTGCTCCCGCAGGTTTTGGTTGCTTTCCACCATGGATTGGTAGGCGTTTTCAATGAAGCGGAATTCGTTGGTTTCCTGCTTCAGCCCGTTTTCCTCCATCTGGCTGCTGACCGCGTGATGCAGCTTCCGGATGGGCTTGCTGGATATCCAGGCCAGCCCCAGGGACAGCAGGACGGAAGAAATGAGAAACGCGGCGCTGAGCCCAATGATATACCAAAAATTCCGGCTGCCGGGATACAGGCCGTCCAGGGCGGTAACGGCCATATAGGTAACGCCCATGCCCGCGTTTTTCCGGTAAGTGACCATTTTCCGTCCGTCGCCCAGCAGGATCGTTCCGCTGTTTTCGCGGGCGGAAAGCACCTGGGCATACATTTCTTCTTCCTCCGGCGCTTTCCCAAAGGCCTGATCGCGGGAGGAGGCGAATACCAGGCCCTGGCCGTTTACCAGGTCGTATTCCGTGGTTTGCTTTTCAAAATTGGACAGGATCATCTGCCGGTAGGTGTCCGCATCCAGGTTCACCGCCATGGCGCCCGCTTTATTCAAATAAAAGATCATGGAAATAACCGGCTTCTCGGTGATTCTGGCCCTGGTGGGCACCGTGTTCATCTGCCGGGGATAAAAGTATACGCGGGTCCGGAAGGAGGGCTCCATGGAGGAAAGCAGGGCGAGCAGCCCGGCGTCGCCAAACCGGTCAAAGCTGTAGCGGCCATTCCCGTCCAGCACGGTCCTGGTGTTGTAATTCACCAGCTCCACGCTGCTCACCAGCCGGGAAATATTGACCAGCGATTCGTACACCTTCCTGGAGCGGATGGACAGATAATCGGTAAAATCGGCGCTGTAAAGCAGGCCCTGCACCTCATAGGTGTCCAGCGCCTGCACCAAATAATCCGAAATGCTGCGCAGATAGGTGTCGTTCAGCGTCCACGCCTGGTCGATGGAGGCCTGCGCCTCCTTCAATTCCTTTTCGTTGGCCCTTATCACCGTATTATGAAACACAAAAATCAGGATGAGCAAAAACAAAAGGAAGGACACGGCAAAATGAATGACCATGGACCGGCGAAGCGCGTAGCTGTTTTTCAAAAAGCTCAGCGATGCTCTTTTTTTCTCCGCCACAAGCACAGCTCCTTTCCAGGACAAAAATATACCAAAACGTACAGAAACCGTTCCGCGAAACGGAACAGCAAAGGCTTTTCTCTTTCCAAGCTTTTCCGACCGTTATCGTGCCATATCTTACAAGCCGCTTTTATTATATCGTAGTTTTTTCAATTCGTCCAGTCAGCTTTTTGAAGCATTCGTTAAAAATCATACTCACTTTTTGCACTCATTTTACGCCCTTCTTTCCCCTGCAAATTCTTCCCTTTTTGGCAATTCGGAAGAAAACGAACTTTACAACGCGCTTTCCTTCTGCGAAAATAAAGCCAACAGGACGGCAGCGATTGGCCGCCCGAAAAATGGTAAGGAGGAACCTTCGATGAAGAAGAGCCTGATTCGTATCCTGGTCCTCGCCATGGCGCTGGTTATGGCCATGACAATGGTTTCCTTTGCTAACGCGGAAAGCGAAACCCGCACCATCAAAATCCTGCACAAAGGCCCCAAGCCCGCCGGCTGGGACGATGTGTACGCCGAGTACCTGAACCGCACCAAGGACACCATCAACGTGGCCCTGGACATCACCTGGGTGGAGCATTCCGATTATAAGGATAAGCTGAACCTGGAAATCACCTCCGGCAGCGATTGGGACCTGGTGTTCGACGCTTCCTGGATTCACTTAAAGGATCTGGCCGCCGAAGGCTACTACGCCGACCTGAGCGAATACTTCAACCATCCCGACACCTATCCCGGCCTGGCCGCTGCCTTCACCGAGGATACCATGAAGGCCAACACCTGGTTTGGGAAAATGTGCTACATCCCCCTGTTTGAAACCTACGGCAACGGCCTGCCCGTGATTTGGTACCGCCAGGATTGGGCCAACGATTGGGGCATCGGCGAAATCGACAGCTTTGAAAAGCTGGAGCAGTATTGGCAGTCCGCTCTGGACAACGGCTACACCCCCTACACCTGCACCGCGGCCCGCGGCTTCTTCCAGCTGTGCACCCTGCGCGGCGAAGCCTATCCCGGCTCTGCCCAGGCTGGCTTGCAGATGTGGTCCTCCGCCGGCTTGAGCGTGTGGTTCTACATTAAGGACGGCAAAATCGCTTCCTACGCGGTGGAAGGCGCCGGCGACGAAGCGTTCAAGGATTTCCCCGAAGGCTGGAACTACGACTTTGGCGCCAAGCGCTACGACACCTTCCAGAAGTGGCATGACGCGGGCTTCATTGATCCCGACTCCATGAGCTCCTCCGACGCCAGCACGCCCTTCTATTCCGGCCTGTCCGCTTCCTTCATCGGCACCCTGGACGACGTGGAAACCGTTACCGCCCAATCCAACAAATTCGGCATCGGCTGGGAAAACATCGGCTTCTTCCTCTATGTAAAAGAAGTGGCTGAAATGCAGGATGGCATCATCCCCACCAACCGCGCCGGCAACAACGGCTGGGCCGTGCCTGTGACCAGCAAGAACATTCCCGCCACCATGGACTTCCTGGATTGGATGTTCGGCTCTCAGGAAAACCACGACCTGATCCAGATGGGCATCGAGGGCAAGGACTTTGAATACGGCGAAGGCCGCACCTACAAGCCCCTCACCTCCTACTCCGCGGACCTGGGCGGCTACGGCTTCTCCTGGAACCCCGT
>CAMOHY010000240.1 GCA_946615495.1 uncultured Clostridia bacterium | reverse complement strand
CGTGGGCCAACCAATGCTGCGTTTGTGCGATTTTTACAGAATGTGAGACAGCGCCGAAACCCGCGCTTCCGCTCTGCGGAGTAGCGCGGGGCGTCGAAGGTAACGCCAGGGCGCAAAAGTCGCACAAAGATGGTAAGTTTTTAGAAGAAGAATAGTATTATTTTTCCTCTACAGACGCCGGGTCCGCCACCGCCCAGAAAGCGGGCTTGGGCTGGAAATCCTTATCGAACAAAAGGGGATACTTGGGCGCGCGCCAGCTCAAATCGTCCGTAACGCCCCACACCTGCACCGCCAGCAGCCGGTCCGTATATTCATCGAGCATCTTCATAATGGCGGCGTATTTTTTCGCCTGCCGCTGGAGGGTGTCGTCGGTGTGATCCGGCACGGTCACATCCAATTCGCTCACTCGCAATTGAAGCCCCAAACCGGCGATCCGCTGTAAGGATTTTTCAATCTGCTCATTGCCGGGGAACGCCAGGTCGTGGTGCATCTGGAAGCCGTAGCCATCGATGTTTCCTTCCGCAATCAGGTCCTTCAGCAGATTCACAATGCCCGTCTGTTTGGGCTCCAGGGCCGTGTTGTAATCGTTGTAGAACAAAAGGGTGCCCTCCGGCGCGTATTTCCGGGCGTATTCAAAGGCGCGGGCGGGATAATCCTCCCCGACGATGGTGAGCCACTTGGAGGAACGCAGCTTGGCCGCGCCGTCGTCCACCGCCTCATTGAGCACATCCCAGGAAACGATGACGCCGGGGTAGTTTTCCTCCATATACGCCATAACCGCCTTGATATAGTTTTCCAGCCGGGCGAGCATCACTTCCCGCGTCACATAAGGCTTGGAGGTGCTGTACCCCTCCCGGAAGAAAGCGTCGGGCGTTTGCTGGTGCCACACCAGCACGTGGCCGTGCACCTTGAGACCGTGCTCCTTGGCGTAATCCAGCAGGGGCTTGGCAGCGTCAAAATGCACCGCCACCGCCGTTTCATCCCCGGCGGCCAGCTTTTTGCTTTCCTTGATGTCCAGCACCGAGTCCGGCTTCAATTCATTGCCGGGCGTGAAAATATTGAATTGCGTCGCGTAAAAATCCATGCGCTGCTTGTTGATGGCTTCATAATATGTCACCGCGGTGCCAAAATCGAACTTTTCCGCGTAAATATCCTTGAGGGCGGGAAGAGGGTCGGCGTTTTCCTCAATGACCCGCTGGGTAACGGTGAAGTCCTTGATTTCAAAGGAAAGCGCCGCTGCCCCGGTGGTTTCCACGTACAGGACGTACTGGTCAAAGGCGCCCGCGGTATACTGGCCGTTCACCGTGGTCCATTCTCCTTTTTTCGCCATGGCGGCGCCCAAATTCTCATAGCTTTCCACCCCGCCCACGGAATGCGCGATGGAGATCATGAACCGGGCCTCCCCGGCCTCCGTTTGCCGCACCTGCACGCTGAGCTGGTATTCCTGCCCCGGCTGCAAATCAAAGTTCCGGCCGGGCGAATTCCAATCGCTGGTTCTGCCCTCAATGAGCAGGCTGTCATCCGCCGTCAGCGACACCGCCGCCCCGCCAGCGGACCGGGCATACCACCCATCCTCGGACGTGGAAAAATCGGAACGGTAGACGAGCTGGTTTTCCGCTTCGGCGCCGGATACCAGCAGCAGCGCCAAAAGAACGAACGGGACGAATTTCTTCATTTTTTATCCTCCTCTTTCCCAATGTTCAAACGTTTTTCTTCTTTGCTATTGTACCGCATGATGACGGATTTGGCAAGAAACGGGGCAAAGAAAAGGGCGCGCCAAAATAAAAAAACAGGCCGCGGGCCATTGAAAGCCCGCCGCTTTCTATGCTACAATGGATTTGCGTAACAAAAGCAAGCAAGAAACGCCTATGATTTTCAGAAAGGATGGAAGCCTCATGGCCGCATTTTGTTTTTCTCTTTCCACCCGCATCCAGGCGGATGAAAACATTCAGCCTATTCGCAGGGCGGCGGACATTCTGCGCCGGGATATGCGCGCGGCGCTGACTGAAAGCGGAGAAGAAAACGCGATTCGCGTTGTGATCGATTCCTCCCTCGCCCCGGAACGCTACCGGGCTCAGGTGCTGCCCCAGGAAATTTTGCTCACCTGCGGGGACGATCTGGGCGCTGCCTACGCCCTTTTATCCCTCAGCGAACGGCTGCTGAAGGTAAAGCCCCTGGGCTGGTGGATGGGGCTTTTGCCCCAAAGGCTTTCCCAGGTTTCCGTGCCCTGCCAAAGCTGGGAAAGCCCTGATTACAAGGTGCGCTTCCGCGGCTGGTTCGTCAACGACGAGGTGCTGTTTTCCGGCTGGCACAGCGAAGAAAACGCCAGGGCGGAGGTGTGGCAGCGGGTGTTTGAAACCGTGCTGCGCTGCGGCGGCAATATGGTCATTCCCGGCACGGACCGGGGCGGCTATGACGGCCATGTGCTCAACGAAATGGCGCTGAGCTTTGGCCTGTGGCTCACCCAGCACCATACGGAGCTGCTGGGCGCGCGCATGTTTGCCCGCGTGTATCCCGATCTGCAGCCCTCCTATACCCTGTATCCCCATTTGTTTGAAGGGCTGTGGCAGGAGGCCATTGACCGCTACGCCGGAAAACGGGTGGTATGGGCCATCGGCTTCCGCGGCCAGGGCGATAAAGCGTTCTGGGAGGACGACGCGGCCATGGACACCGCCGCCAAGCGCGGCGCGTTCATTGCCAGGGTGATGCAGCGGCAAATGGAAATGGTGCGCTTAAAGGACCCCAACGCCTATTTTTGCACCAATCTGTATGGGGAAATGATGGCCCTGTACCGCCAGGGGCATTTGCCCGTGCCGGACGGCGTAATCAAGCTGTGGGGCGATAACGGCTTTGGCAAAATGGTTTCCCGCCGCCAGAACAACGACAATCCGCGCACCGACGCCATGCCGGGAGAAAACGAAACGGGCGAAAACGGCATTTATTACCACGTCAGCTTCTATGACCTGCAGGCGGCCAACCATATAACGCCCCTGCAGAACCCGCCCCAAATGATTGCCGATGAATTGAAAACCATTTTGGAAAAGAACGCAAACGCGCTGTGGAACATTAACGTAGGCTCCATTTATCCCCACGCCTTTATGCTGGACCTGGTGGCCCGCATGTGGCGGGATGGCGTTTACGACGCCCAAGCCGCCGCGAAAGATTTTGCCAGCCTGTATTATTCCCCGGCCGCCGCGCCCCTGATGACCGCCTACGGGGACAGCGCGGTCCATTACGGGCCGAATCCGGATGACCGGGCGGGCGACCAATATTACCATTGGCCTCTGCGCGCCTTAGCCCACGCCCTTTTGCGGGGAGAAACCGAAAAACCGGTGGACAGCCTGCGCTGGGCTGCCGGCGAAGCGCCGTTTTTGGACCAGGCTAAGCATGTGGCCCAGCTGGTCAAGCCCGGCATCGCGTCCTGGCGGAAGTATCTGCGCGCCTGCGAACGGGTGATGGACGAATTGCAGGCCGGGGATGAAGCCGCCGCCCGCCGCCTGCGCGACCGGGAATACCTGTATGGGCTCATTCATGAAACCGGCTGCGAGGGCTTGTACGCCTTCTGCCAGGCCTGCGCCCATAGCATGGCGGGCAATGATTTGCAGGCTTATCTGTGGGCTGACCGGGCCTTGGAATGCCACCGCGGGGCCCTCCGGGCCATGAACGCGGTGCAGGGCCGCTTCGCCTTCATTTACCGGAACGATTGCTTCTCCGGCGTGGCCGTCACCGTACGGGTGCTGGAAACGGTGCGGGGCTGGCTTCGCATGCGGGGCGACGGGGAATACCTGTTCAAGTGGGAAAAGCAGTTCCTGGTGCCCAGGGAGGAGGCCATTATGTCCCTGCAATCTCACCGCACCGCCCAATTGTCCGATGATGAGCTGTGCCTCCGCCTCCGGGGAGAAATCCCGCTAAAGGAAGCGTTTTAATTTTCAAAGCAAACGTCATGCTCAAAGCAAAAGCCATGCTGTTTTTCCGGCATGGCTTTTAGATGGCGCTGTCTCACATTCTGTAAAAAACGCACAAAGGCAGCATTGGTTGACCCACGCACTCTGTAGGGGCGGATATCATCCG
>CAMOHY010000239.1 GCA_946615495.1 uncultured Clostridia bacterium | reverse complement strand
CCAGCCGGTAATTTGGCGCTTCCGAGCAGGCCTCAAAGCTCATCTCCAGCCAGCTCAGCTCCCGGTTCACAGCGTGGCGGCTGCTGAAGCGGTATTCCACATAGCCCCCCTGGAACCACAAAAGCTGCGCCCCAAAGTGCTCCGGCTCGTAAAACAGGGCGGTATCATCCTGCACGCCGATGCTGCTTTGGGCGCCCGCCATGCCGCAGGTGGGCACGATATGGCAATCGGTGTAGTTCCCGATGGGCATATATTGGAAAAAGGATTCGATTTTCCGCTGCTCTGCGGCCACCAAATCAATGTGGATTTGGTCGCGCTTACGGCTGCACAGCTTCATGGTGCCCCTGAGCCCGTTTTTCCGCTCCGTGCGGATAAGGCCCGCCTCCTCCAGCACCACAATGTTGTTGCTCACGGTAGACAGGGGCACCTTCATGGCCTCCGCCAGCTCCACCACGCTCATGCTGTTGTCGCCTAAAAGCTGCATGATGCGCAGCCGGATATCCGATCCCAGGGCCTTGGCTACCCGAACCAGTTCATCCGGTTCCTGAATGGAAAGCTTTAAATTTTTCATTTTTTCCCCTCTTATCTTATCGCAGCGGCGTAATATCGCAGGAAAGAATCGTCAATTCCTTGCCCGTGCTGAAAAAGCCGCACAGGCCGTGGGTGAAGGGCTGGGCGTCCTCCAGGGTAAAGAGCGGTTCCTCTCCCGGCAAGCCGATGGACAGCCTGTTTCCCTGCACCCGCAGCAGGATTTCGGCTTCCTGGGCGTCCTTCCAGGCGTTCACGCTGGTAAAGCCCAGCATGGCTTGGCTGCCGTAATGAATTTTCTGCACATTGAAGCCGAGCTTGGATACAGTAACGCCATACCCGAAATAGCTTTCTTTCACCTGCGCGTCAAACAAAGATACGTTGGTGGCCCGAAGCAGGATGCCGCTGGCCCCGCTGCCGTTCACCGGCGGAATAAACCGCACCCGCATTTCATAGTCGGCGTACCCCTCCTGGCCCAGCAGCGCAAAGCCCGTTTTTCCCTGCTTGATGGACAGGGCGGCCTTGTCAAAATTCACGGTAAAGGCGCCTAAGGTTGTTATTTCCTTCCGCTGCTGCTTATCGGCAAAATCGCTTCTGTATTCCGGCGTTTCAGCAAACCGGAAGCTGCTGATTTTACTGACTGTGATTTCATCGCCCGAAATCGTCAGGGTATGGTCTCCTGCGGGGAGGGAAACGGGGGCGGAGGTGAAGGTAAAGAAATCCGCCTTTAGGGCAAATTCCGGCGCCGTGCCCTCCAGCAGCGTTTCCCCGTCCAGCAGGATTTCATAATGCTTTCCGCCGTCTTTCTTCAAAATGGTCAAATCGAAGCAATATGCTCCCGCCTCCGCCACCCGGACAGCGTAATGGGCCGTGCCCAGGGTGGGAGCCCTCTCCAGCTGCTTGCCAAATTCCTGCCAGGATAATGCTTCGCTGTTCAGGGCGTGGATGGCGCTGAACGCGCCGGGAATCGCCTTGAGGGCGGATGCGTCCCCGGAGCCCAGGGCCTGGGCCGTGCAGGCCATAAAGGAATAGGATACGCCTTCGCCCTTGAACGCGCAGATTTCCGACGCGGTGAAGCCCGGATTAGCCAGCGCAATCAAGCGCATACCGTCAATGGACGCATAAAAGATGTCTTCATTGCATTCCACCCGCAGGGTATGCAGCCTGCCCATCTCCCCCAGCTGCGGCACCATTTCCGCAATTCTTTCTTCTTCCCCGATGTACAGAGAAATCATTTTTCCGTTTGTGCGGACCGTTACCGGCCGATCCCCGCATTGGCCCGATTGCCAAACGGCTTCTCCATTATTCGTCAGGGCGAAATTGCATTCCTGGGTAAAAACATTCGTTTCCGGGATTTTTGCAAAATAGCCCGCGTCCGTTTCTTCAAAATCGTTCAGTTCTTCTGCCGCGTCGCCGTACACGTCCGGCATTTTCGGCGCGGGCATGGGGAAGTTGGTGGGGCCCGTGGTGTACAGCACGCCACCGTTGGTCAGCAGTCTGTCCAGGTTATAAAGCCGGGCCGGGCCGTTGATGTTCACAAAGGAATGGTAAGCGGTATACATACTGTCCAGGTCCGGCCCGATGAAATTGCTGGAATGGCCCAGGCCCGTAAAGCTGTCGCCAAACACGCTGTGAATCAAAATCGTATCATCCGCAGGCTGATTGAATTTTCCCGCGCTGCTGCCCAGGCGGCTGGCGTAAGCTACCCGATAGCCGGAGGACAGCACATGGTTGCCCGTAAAGGTGAGATAGTACCAGTCCCCCCGGCGGAACAGGCCGGGGCCCTCCGTCCAGTGGCGCAGGGTGGCTGTGGTGGAATATTTGATGCCGTTGGGCAACAGCGTATCTTCGTTCAAATAAACCTGCTTGATCTGGCTGTCCTCCGGGAACAGGAGCATCAGCCGCCCGTCGTCCTCCACGAAGAAGGAACCGTCGATCTGATAGCCGAAATTGCCCGTCACAGGCCGGAAAACGCCCAGAGGCGAATCGCTTTTCAGGATATAATGCCCGCCGCCGTTGGGGGATGTAATCATATAAAAGTTTCCCCGCCAGTAGACCACCTCCGGCGCGTAGGCGAAATAAACATCCTTGTTTTCGGTGCACCAGTCCTGAAATTCCCAGTCGATCAGATTCCGGCTGGTGTATACCCGCACCCGGTCCTCGCAGGAGGAGGCGTACAGATAATACAAGCCGTTGAAGCGCATCACAAAGGGGTCCCCAATCCCGTAATCATAGGACGCGCCCCGGATGGGCGGGTACTGATCCGGGATGGACATCGGGTTCCGGTAATCCTCCGCCAAGGATGAAAGGGGAAGCATCAGCATCACTCCCAGAAGGACGCAAACAAGCTTTTTCAGCATTTTATGAATCCTCCTTTTATTATTTCAGGCCCGAATAGGCCATGGTATTCATCACTTTGCTCTGCATGCAGATAAACAAAATCAAATTGGGCAAAAACATAATAAGCGACGCGGCGGCGGCAATGCCCTGGCCCGCCACGGCGTTGGTGTTGCTGGCAAGGGTGTTCATATAAAAGGTCAGGGTGCGCATGTTTTCCTTGTTGGTAAACATGATGGAGGTTTCGGTGTTGTTCCACACCGATTGGAAGGCCAATATCGCCACAGTGGCGATGGCGGGCCGTACCAGCGGCAGAACGATTTTAAAGAATACCCGGAAATACCCCGCGCCGTCCACAATGGCGGCTTCGATGAGGGAATCGGGCACCTGGTCGGTGAACTGCTTCACCAGGAACATGCCAACCGGCATGGCGATCAGGGGCAGAATATGAGCAAAATAGGTGTTGACCATGCCCAGCTTATCGATCAGCAGATACCGGGGAATGATAACGGCCACGGGCACAAACATCATGGCCAAATTGTTGATTTCCATCAGCACGTTTTTCCCCCGGAAGCGCAGCTTGCTCAGCGCAAAGGCCGCCATGGAGCTGATGACGATGCTTAAGGCCACCACGGACAAGGTGACCACCAGGCTGTTGAATACATACCGGCTGATGGAGATGCCCCCCTGGGAGGCCTGACGGGCGAGCTTGGCAAAATTGTCCCACACGGGATTGCTTACCAGGAACCGGGGCGGAAAGGCGAACAATTCCTCAATGGGCTTAAAGGCGTGGTTGATGATGAACAGAATGGGCAGGCTCATAAACAAAGCCAGCGGAACCAGCACCGCATACATGGGCAGCTGGTTCAGGTGGAATTTGTCCGGGTTGAATCGGGTTCTGCGCATGGGATCAGCCTGCCTTTCCATGGAGTTGTCCTTCCCGAATGGGAGGCGCGGGTGCGTCGCGCCTCCCTGGGGAAACGAAACGATCAAATGAGGTTTTTGGGCATTTGCCAAATGCGGATTGATCGAATAATGATTCGGCTTTCTTGGAAGGGGGCCTGGGGGAAATCTTCTTTGGGGCCGAAGCGCCCGGGAAATATGCCCTTGGGTAAGTGTGAATAAAGAACCCTATTTGCGTGATCGGACTATTTTTCGGTCACGCAATTTTCTTGTTCGATCTTTGCGTAAGCGTGATAGAGTGATTGACAGCAGGAATGTCCAATTCGCCAATAAAATTGAAGATA
>CAMOHY010000238.1 GCA_946615495.1 uncultured Clostridia bacterium | reverse complement strand
ACATGGTGCGGGATCCCCTGGGCAACGCCGGGCGCGTGCGCGGCTACCGGGGCGGATATCTGCCGACGGAGCGCCGGAACATTGAAAAGGGTCTGCGGGCCGGCACGGTGGACGCCGTGGTTTCCACCAACGCGCTGGAGCTGGGCATCGATATCGGCGCGCTGGACGCCTGCGTGCTGTGCGGCTATCCCGGCACCATCGCCAGCACCTGGCAGCAGTCTGGCCGGGCAGGGCGGCGGCACGGGGTGAGCGCCACGTTCATGGTGGCTTCCTCCAGCGCTTTGGACCAGTTTATCGTCACCCATCCGGACTATTTCTTTACCCAGCCTGCCGAAAACGCGCTGCTGAACCCGGATAACCTGTATATCCTTCTCAGTCATTTCAAATGCGCTGCCTATGAACTGCCTTTTAAAACGGGCGAAACCCTGGGCAACGCCGCCGGGGGGGAGGAAATGCTCAGTTTTCTGGAGGAAAGCAATATCCTGCGCCGGGTGGGGGACACCTACCACTGGATGGCGGAGGATTTTCCCGCCAGCGAAATGAGCCTGCGCACCGCGATGACGGAAAACTTCCTCATCAATGACATTACCGATCCGGCCCATCCGCGCATCGTGGGGGAAATGGACCGGTTCACCGCGCCCATGCTGCTGCACCCCAACGCCATCTATATGCACGAGGGGCAGACCTATCAGGTGGAGGAATTGGACTTTGACGCCTGCAAGGCCTTCATCCGCAAGGTAAACGTGGATTACTACACCGACGCCGACCTGAACGTGAGCCTGAGCCTGCTGGATATCGAAAAGGAAGAGGACGGCGCGGCGCTGGGCGAAGTAAAGGTGGTGGCGCTGGTAAAGATATTCAAAAAAATGCGTTTTGATAATAACGAAAACGTAGGCTTTGGCCCGGTGCGCTTGCCCGAAACGGAAATGCACACCACAGCCATGTGGCGCACGGTGCCGGACCATATTGCCCAGAAATATGAAAAGGACGATCTGCAAAGCGGCATGCTGGGCATCGCCAATCTGCTGCGCATCCTGTGTCCATTGTATCTCATGTGCTCTCCGCGGGATATCGCCGTCACGTATCAGGTAAAATGTCCCTTTACAGAAAAGCCTACCCTGATCCTTTACGATAATTGTCCCGGCGGCGTGGGATTGGCGGAAAAAGCCTTCCGCATGCGGGATATCCTTTTGACCCACGCGCAGACGCTGGTTTCCGATTGCCCCTGTCCCCAGGGCTGCCCTTCCTGCGTAGGCCCGGTGGGCGAAGTGGGCTCAAGGGGCAAGGAAATGGCTAAGCGCCTTTTGGAGGATCTGCTTCATGACCATTCATGAATTGGTGGAATTGCAGCGCAGGACGTTTTCTGCCGTCAATCCCCGCCCTATTGAAGAGCGGCTGGACCAATTGGACCAGCTCCGTTCCGCCATCGGGCAATGGGAGGACCGCATTTGTATCGCGCTGCAAATGGACCTGGGCAAGAGCCACGAGGAAGCGTACATGACCGAGATCGGCATGGTGCTGAGCGAAATATCCTTTCTTTTGCGCCATTTGTCCCGGTGGGCCAGGCCGCGGCGGGTGCGCACGCCTCTGGCGCAGTTTCCCAGCCGCAGCTATGTGATGAAGGAGCCCTACGGCGTGGTGCTCATCATGGCGCCCTGGAACTATCCCTTCCAGCTCATCATGAACCCCCTTGCGGCGGCCATCGCGGCGGGAAACCATTGCATCGTAAAGCCCAGCGCCTACGCCCCCGCCACCAGCCAGGTGATCGCGGAGTTAATTTCCGCCTGCTTTCCCTCGGAACAGGCGGCGGTGGTTCAGGGCGGCCGGGCGGAAAACCAGGAGCTGCTGGAGGAAAGGTTTGATTATATCTTCTTTACCGGCGGCGTGAACGTGGGGAAACTGGTGCTGGAAAAAGCGGCCCGGTATGTGACCCCCGTCACCCTGGAGCTTGGCGGGAAAAGCCCCTGCATTGTGGAGGAATCGGCCAACCTTTCCGTGGCGGCCCGGCGCATCGCCTTTGGCAAAGCCATCAATTCCGGCCAAACCTGCGTGGCGCCGGATTACCTGCTGGTGCAGGAGCGAATTAAGGACAGGCTGCTCGCCTCCATCCGCGCCTGCTGGGATTCCTTCTATGGCGACCCCCTTTCCAGCCCGCAATGGCCCAAAATGGTGAATGAAAAGCATTACCGCCGGGTGATGGGCCTGCTTGGCAGCGGCCAGATTTACTGCGGCGGCATGGGCGACGGCCAGCGCATCGCGCCCACCCTGCTTACCGATGTGCGCTGGGATTCGCCGGTGATGCAGGAGGAAATATTCGGCCCCATTCTGCCGGTTATCACCTTCAAAACCATCGATGAAGTGATTCCGCTTATCAACAGCCGGGAAAAGCCCCTGGCCCTGTATTTGTTTACCCGCCGCGCTTCCGTGCAGGAAAAAGTGCTGCGCCAGGTGCCTTTTGGCGGCGGATGCGTAAACGATACGATCATCCATCTGGCCTCCAGCCGTCTTCCCTTTGGCGGTGTGGGCCAAAGCGGCATGGGCCATTACCACGGCAAATACTCCTTTGACACCTTTACCCATGAAAAATCCATCGTAGTAAAGGGCAATTGGCTGGATATTCCCATGCGGTATCCCCCTTATTCCCGAAAAAAGCTGAACCAGATCCGAACATTTTTGAGGTGACAAGCAATGCCTTCCTTGGAAGCATACCAGCGAAGCCTGGATTACTCTTACGCGCCGGGAATCTTTCCCTCCCTGGAGGCCATGAACAAGCGGCCGGAATGGGTGCGCCGGCTGCTCGTTTCCTCGAAGGGGGCGGGCCATGAGGGCGTGAATAAGCTGTGCGCCCTGGCAGAAGAAAAGCATATCCGCATTGAAACGGCGGACAAAGCGCTGAGCCGCATTTCCGGCAAAGACAATTGCTTTGCCGCCGCCGTGTTTGAAAAGCGTCCGCTTGCTCTGGACGGGGATGGGGACCATATCGTGCTCCACCACATTTCCGATCAGGGCAATTTGGGCACCATCCTGCGCACGGCCCTGGGCTTTG
This sequence comes from uncultured Clostridia bacterium, assembly GCA_946615495.1. Lineage (GTDB taxonomy): Bacteria > Bacillota > Clostridia > Christensenellales > Aristaeellaceae > RUG563. Next base: position 1,105 of record CAMOHY010000238.1, on the reverse strand, counting down.
GCTATCATGATATCGCCATTATCCGGCCTGCCGCCGACGGGTACGACCCCAAGGTGGTGCGGGCCAGCATGGGGGCGCTGTTTTCCCTGCGCATCATGGAATACAATGATTTTTCCGCCTACCGGCAGGAATTTTCCCATCACGCGGCGTACCCTTTCATGCTGGATGGCTCGGTGCAGATGGACGACGCGGCGGAAAAGGCCGCCCGTCCCTGCGCCCTGATTTTTGGCAACGAAGGGGCCGGACTGCCGCCGGAGTTTCAGACAGTGGGCCAGCCCGTGCGCATTCCCAGCAGCGACGAGGTGGATTCCTTGAATTTGGCCATTGCCGCGGCCATCGGCATGTATGCTTTCAGGAGGCAGTAACGGAAGGAAGCCGTTGAAAGGAGGAAGCACTGTGACGGACGAACAGATTATTCGCGCTCAGGTAACGAAAGCCATTTTAGACCTGGCGAAGGCGGCAAAATTGCAGCCCGGAGCACAAATCGTTATCGGCTGCTCCACCAGCGAAATCGCGGGCGGGCAAATTGGCAAGGCCAGTGTACCGGAAATCGGGGAATGGGTGGCCGGGGCTGTGCTGAATGTGTGCCGCCAGCGGGAGCTTATTCCCATTTTTCAGTGCTGCGAGCACTTGAACCGCTCCCTCGTGCTGCCCCTTTCCGCGGCGAAGGAAAGCCGGTATGTGCGGGTGAACGCCGTACCCCAGCCCAAGGCGGGCGGCAGCGTGCCCGCGGCGGCGTGGAAAATGCTGGAGGACCCCTGTCTGGTCATGAGCGTGCAGGCCGACGCGGGGCTGGATATTGGCGACACCCTCATTGGCATGCACCTGCGTCCCGTGGCGGTGCCCTACCGGGGCGAAATTAAACAAATCGGCCACGCCAATTTGGTGTGCGCCTATTCCCGGCTGCCCTATGTGGGAGGGGAGCGGGCGGTTTACGCGGGCTAAGGGGAGAATGACAACTCAGAATTTGTGGAGATGCAGAAGATGATTCGGAGAATACATTCATATGATGAATATGAGGATTTTATCCGAGAACTGGCTGGGCACCCGTTATATACTGCTGCGGGTTTTAATAGGATGGAAGGTCAAAACAGCATTACCGCTT
>CAMOHY010000237.1 GCA_946615495.1 uncultured Clostridia bacterium | reverse complement strand
GGTCCTGCGGATTGTTGATGAAAGGGCTGCGGCCCTTTCATGCTTTCCTGGGGGTGCCGACAGTTTGCAAAGTGGGATTTTAGAGAATTGAGCAGGCCTCATTTCTTCATGCTTTTTACCAACGCGATCAAATGCTCCATCTGCTCGTTGCTCAGGCCTTTGGCAGCCTGCGTCAATTCATTCATTTTAGCGGGATTGGGCACGTCCAGGTCAAAAAACTCCTTGGGCGTAATCCCAAAATAATCACAGATATAGAAAAACACCGTCATGGACGGAAAGCCCGCCCCGTTCTCGATGCCGTTGATGTAATTCGGACTCTGCCCCAGCGATAAGCTCATATCGCGCGCAGAAACATCCTTATTCATGCGCAACTGCACCAATCGCCGAACAAATTCCTCTTTTTCCACACATCTTACCGTCCTTATACTGGTTCTGTATGGATATTATTCTACTATTCGTCGAAGCGCATTCCACCCAAATTAATTTTGTTTTTTCATTGACAAACACATTTTATTTGTGTATATTATTATCAATGAATAAAATAATTAGATTTCATCAGATGAAAGGAATAACACTCCATGGAAACCACCATGTACCTGTATTTTTCCCGTTGGCCCCGCACGATCAAGGACCTAAAAAAGCTGCACGCGCCAGAGGAAGAGCTTCCCTTCACCATTGTAAAAACCATCGTTCTGTCCGCCATTGATTACGAAAACTTCAGGACGGATTTAACGGTGGACAGAGGCTTTATTGAAGAAAACGCGGCCCTATGCCGGAAAGGGGCGCCCTGTCCCGACTGCCTGCTGATAAAGCGGGCAAAATGCGCAGACGGCATTCTGGTGGTGCCGGAGCAGGGCCGTTTCGTGGGCATGGCGGCTTATTTCCCCGGATAAATCCGCAGCAAGGCAAAAGTGTGGAGGAGCGGCTTCCCCCACACTTTTTGAATGGCGATATAAAGCTTTTTTCGCAGATATTCAGCCGTCAAGGGAGAAAAACTCTTGAAAGCCGTAGGAGAGTACAGTTTATACGGTTGAAATATAAATATACGCAGCCCATTCTATCGACTATCTAAAACTGTACTCTGCGCGCTGTACTCTGTTCACTCCTTCGCAACTTAAACTGTTCTTCAAATGTTCAGAACGAAACAGCTGCCTTTTTCTTATTCCGTCCGCAGCGCCACCACCGGGTCCTTCTTGGCCGCCATACGGGAAGGAATGAGCCCGGCAATGAAGGTGAGCACCATGGAAATGCCAACCAGGATAAACCCGGCCCGCGCGGGCAGCCCCGCCAGGTTGGGAATGCCGGTGACGGACTGGATAACGACGTTCATGAGCATCACCAGCAGCAGCGTGACCAGGATGCCGATGGCCCCGGCCACAAAGCCCACGATGAGGGTTTCGGCGTTGAACACGCGGGAAATGTCCCGCTTGGACGCGCCGATGGCCCGCAGGATGCCAATTTCCTTGGTGCGCTCCAGCACGCTGATATAGGTGATGATGCCGATCATGATGGAGGACACCACCAGAGAAATGGCCACGAAGGCGATAAGCACATAGCTGATGGCGTTGATAATGGTGGTAACGGAGGACATGATGAGGCCCACGTAATCGGTGTAGCGGATGGCGTTTTCCTCCCCCGCCGCCTCGTTGTAGGCGTCGATGAGCGCGTTCAGCTTGGCCTTGGATTCAAAATCCTTGGGGTAAATGAATATGGAGCTGGGCTTATCAATATCGCTCACGCCCATAGCGGTTAGGTTTTTCGCCAGGGAGGTGCCCCGGTCCTGGGGCTGGGTGGCCAGGATGATTTGCTTGATGTCCTCCTTGTTCACCATGTTCAGCGCAAATTCGGGCACCTGCTCCAGCCGCTTCTGCATTTCGGCGCTGATGCCCAGGAAGCCCACATATTCCTTCAGGAATTGGCTCACGGTCATGCTGTCCAGGGCGGCCACCAGGTCCACCGCGTTGGTTTCAAAGGGCTGGCCGGTAAAAACGTCGATGCCGGGGTCCGCCAGCTGCTCCCGCACGATAGCGCTCTGCTGCACCTGATCCAGCAGGTATTCCATCAGCTCAAAGCGGTATCCCACCGCGCCGGTGACGGAGGTGGCCACCGCGCCGTCGGCGGGCCGCAGGATGCCAACCACCTTGATTTCCATGGCGTCCTCCAGCATTTGGGAAAGGAAAGCGGCGTCGCCGCTGCAATCCACCCACACGCCGCCCTGCTTTCTATACAGGTCCGTGTTCAGCAGCAGGCGGAAGCGCAGGCCCATCAATTCATCGTACGTGAACTCCATATCCACGCTTTCGATGGGCTCGCCCCGCATGAGGGCCTGAAACTGGTCCTTCAGCTCTCCCTGGTCCTTTAGGCCCAGGGTGTAGAGGGTATAGTCGCTCAGCTCGTTGCGGGAATTGACGATGACGACCACTTCATCCAGCTTTTCCGGCATGCGGCCCGCCAGCACGTCGTACTGGGCGGCCAGCAGTTCAGGGTTGTCCAGCAGCGCTTCAAAGGCGTTCATCCGGCGCATGGAGGAATTCATCATGGTTTCCTGGATGCCGGTGCCGGAGGCGCCCATCATGTCTATCATGCCCATCATGCCGGTGGCCTCCAGGGTGGTGGAGGGGTTCACCTGAATGGGCTGTCCCTCCCCGTCCACGCGGTACAGGGTCAGGGGCGTGTTGTATTCGTACTGGATGCCGCTCACCAGCTCCTGCACGCCGCTGCTTTCATTGTCCAGGAATTTTTTAAAGGCTTCCAGATTGTTTTCCGTAATGCCGCTCATCCAGGAGCTCATAAGCTTTGTCATGCGGCTGCCGGAATAGATTTTGCCTTCCTCATGCTCATCTCCGCTGCGGTCCAGGCCCATCATGCCGCTCATCATGTCGGTCATGTCCATGGTCCTTTCGTCAATCTCCATGGGATAGGAGGACAGGGTGTCCTGCTCCACCCGGTTGATATAGGCGTTCACCCCCGCGGAGAGGGACAGAATGAGCGCGATGCCAATGATGCCGATGGACCCGGCGAAGGCGGTAAGCACCGTGCGGCCCTTTTTGGTCAGCAGGTTATTCAGGGACAGGGAAAGCGCGGTCCAAAAGCTCATGGAGGGTTTTTTCTGGCGCGTGGTATCTTTTTTCCCGTCCGCCTCCGTGCACGGCGACGAATCGCTCACCACCCTGCCGTCCAGCAGGCGGATGATGCGGCTGGCATAGGCGTCGGCCAGGTCCGGGTTATGCGTGACCATAATAACCAGCTTATCGCGGGAAATCTCCTTCAATATTTCCATCACCTGCACGCTGGTTTCGCTGTCCAGGGCGCCGGTGGGCTCGTCGGCCAGAAGGATATCCGGGTCGTTTACCAGGGCGCGGGCAATGGCCACCCGCTGCATCTGGCCGCCGCTCATTTGGTTGGGCTTCTTTTTGATTTGATCCTTGAGCCCCACCTTTTCCAGGGCCTCCAGCGCCCGGCGGCGGCGCTCCTCCCGGCTCACGCCGGAAAGCGTCAGGGCCAATTCCACGTTGGAAAGCACCGTTTGGTGCGGGATCAAATTATAGCTTTGAAACACGAAGCCGATGGAGTGGTTGCGGTAGGTGTCCCAATCGCTGTCGCGGAACTGCTTGGTAGAGCGCCCGTTGATAATCAAATCGCCCCGGCTGTATTGGTCCAGCCCGCCGATAATGTTCAGCAGCGTGGTCTTTCCGCAGCCGGAGGGCCCCAAAATGGCCGCGAACTCGCATTCCCTGAATTGCAGGTCAACGCCCCGCAGCGCCTCCACCTTCGCATCCCCCGTTTGGTAGTCCTTGGCGATATCCTTTAAAATCAGCATGCGCGCTCCTCCTTGCCCGCCTTCATGTCAGGGTGGTGTTGGCAGTATACCAGCAAAATGTAAATAAATTATGAACACAATCAGGCGTATATAGGGCATCTTTCCGTTTTCTTCCATATCATTCCACATTTTTCTTCTCATTTTGGCAAAAACGGCCATCGTTTCGCCGCAAATTGCATCAAATAAAGAAATAATGATTTTTTTGAAATTTTTTAATTTTCCCTCTTGCAATTTTCCCGAAAAGGGTGTATTATATCACCGTTGCCCCACTTGAGCTTGCTGATATAGCTCAGCCGGTAGAGCGCATCCTTGGTAAGGATGAGGTCCCCAGT
>CAMOHY010000236.1 GCA_946615495.1 uncultured Clostridia bacterium | reverse complement strand
CGGCGGATGATGTGGCCGCCCACCTTTTCCTTCAGCCACCCGTGGTACTGGCCCCGGCACACGGCGTCCCGCTCCATCTGGGTGGGGGATTTGACGTGCTTGGTGTAAAAGTACATATCGTTTTCAGGGTCCCGGTACTTGCCCAGGGAAATGCCGCAGCAGCGGCTGTTGCTGATTTCGCAGTCCTCAATGATCCAGCCCTTGGACCAGTGGGGGCCGATCATGCCGTCCTGATAGGCGGCGGGCGGGGCCCAGGTGGTGGCGGCCTTATCGATTTTAAAGCCGCTGACGGTGATATAGCCGATGCCGGTTTGATCCGGCAGGAAGCAGTTGCGCCGGACCGTGATTTCCACCTTTTCCCGGTTGGGGTCCTTGTCCTGGAAATTGGCGTAAAGAACGGTCTTTCCCTCTTTCTGCTCGGTGTACCAAAGATAGCGGGCCTCCTCCTGGTCAAAGGCGCAGGGGTCCGGCTGGCCCGCCAGGCATTCCTCCAAAGAAACGGTTTCAAACAGCATCCGGTCGTTCAAAAACACGGAGCCGGTATGGCGCACGGTGGGGGCGAAGTACCAGTCGCCGCACACCATGGTGGTGTAGGGGTTATAGCCGCCGAACACGCCGTTGTCCACCGTGTTCATCCACACGCTGCCCTGATAGCGCGTCCAGCCGGAGAGGATTTCCGCCCCGGTTATGACCGCGCCCAGCTTTTTTTCGGACCGGTACACGATGCGCTTTTCTTCGGTGCCCGCCCGCCGGGGGTTCACGTATTCCCGGTATACGCCGGGGGCCACGATTACTTCGTCCCCCGCGGCGGCGGCGCGGGCCGCGTCGTCAATATGCCGGAAGGGCCTTTCCAGGCTGCCGTCGCCCTCCAAAGGGGCGGAAGCGTTCACATAATACCGCATGCAATATCCTCCTTCAAAAAGGTTTTGTTCTGCCATTACTTTACAACACGGGAAAGGGTTTGTCTATTGTTTGCCAAAGAAAATTTTCGGCCCTTTTCATTGCGCTTTGGCCCTCCGCGCCGGATTGACAAGAAAGAAACGCTCGTTTATACTGTTTTCAGAAAAAGAAAAAAGGTTAGGCGGCCATGCGTTCAGGCAAAGGAGGAGAGGACCTATGGGTATGCGCGGCATTCACACGTCCATCAACGATATTCGCAAAAAGGTGTTCGCTGAGGTGGCGCGGCTCAGCTACCGCTACCAGGAGGGCGATTTGAGCGATATGGAAAATATTCCTTACCGCATCATCCCCGGCGAAGTGTCCACCTACCGGGAAAGCGTGTTTTTGGAGCGCGCCATCGTGAAGGAGCGCATGCGCCTGGCCATGGGCCTGCCCCTGCGCGATGTGACCGAGCACGCCCCCGTGTCCCAGGGGGCCCAGGAGTGCGTGCACCCGGAAAAGTATTACCAGCCGCCGCTTATCAATATCATCAAATTTGCCTGCCATAAATGCCCGGAAAACCAAGTGGTCATTACGGACCAGTGCCAGGGCTGCCTGGCCCAGCCCTGCCGCCAGGTGTGCCCCAAGAACGCCGTTTATTTTGAAAAAGGCCAGTGCCACATTGACCAAAGCAAGTGCATCAAATGCGGCAAGTGCATGAGCGTGTGCCAGTACGGGGTGATTTTGCGCCTGGAGCGGCCTTGCGCAGTGGCCTGCGGCATGAAGGCCATCGGGAGCGATGAATTCGGCCGGGCGGAAATAGACCAGGAAAAGTGCGTCAGCTGCGGCATGTGCCTGGCCAATTGTCCCTTCGGCGCCATTGCGGACAAGGCCCAGATTTTCCAGTGCATCCAGGCGCTGCGCGGCGATGTGCCCGTTTACGCCGCCATTGCCCCCGCCATTGCCGGGCAGTTTGGCAAGGAATTGGGGCCGGAAAAAATGCGCGCCGCCTTCCGCCAATTGGGGTTTAAGGATGTGGTGGAGGTGGCCATCGGGGCCGACCTGTGCACCCTGGAGGAGGCCAAGGATTTCCTTCGGGAGGTGCCGGAAAAGCTGCCCTTCATGGGCACCAGCTGCTGCCCCGCCTGGTCCGTGATGGCGAAAAGGGAATTCCCGAAAAACGCCGAGTGCATTTCCATGGCCCTTACCCCCATGGTGCTCACCGGCAGGCTCATCAAAAAGGAGCATCCGGGCTGCAAGGTGGCCTTCATCGGCCCCTGCGCGGCCAAAAAGCTGGAGGCCAGCCGCAAATCCATCCGCAGCGATATCGATTTTGTGCTTACCTTTGAGGAAGTGCTGGGCATGTTCGAGGCCAAGGAGGTGGACTTTGCCGCCCTGGCCGCCGAGCCCGTGCCCAGCAGCGCCAGCGCGGATGGCCGGGGCTTCTCCGTCAGCGGCGGGGTGGCCAGCGCGGTGGTAAACTGCATCCGCCAGTTGGCGCCGGAGCGGGAAATATTGGTGGAGCACGCCGAAGGGCTGAACGATTGCCGCAAAATGCTCATGCGCGCCCGCGCGGGCAAGCTGAACGGCTATTTGCTGGAGGGCATGGCCTGCCCCGGCGGCTGCATCGGCGGCGCGGGCACGGTGCAGCTCATTCCCAAGGCCGTCCAGGAGGTGGAAAAGATCAAGCAGGCCTCCGACAAAGCCCACGCCTACGAAAGCGGCTATTCCGAATTGCTCTCCGACCTGGAGGAAAGCAACGGCTTTGCGCCGGGGGATTGACAATTTTTCGCATCCCGCATATAATAGCAGGGAGCGATGAACGGGAAAAAAGCCCGGATCAGGCGGCGGAAGAGAGGATGCGTCATCGGCTGCAAGCGCGTCCCGCCGGCCCCAGGCAGTGCCCCCGCGAGCTGCGCGGCAGAAAGGCCCTCCAGGCCCATTACGCCCCGCCGTTTCCGCCGCGTTAAGGCGAATCCGAAAAAGTAAGAGTGGATGAATTGACGGCTTGCCGTTCTCTGAAGGGAGAGGGCAGGCCGTTTTTCATTGAAGGATGAGGGAAAAAGCATGTTTGATTCATTGAAACGGGACCTGGACGCCGTATTGGCCCGCGACCCGGCAGCCCATTCCCGATGGGAGGTATTCTTCTGCTACCCCGGCTTCAAGGCCGTCCGGTCCCACCGGCGGGCCCACCGGGCCTACCTGAAGGGCCATTATTTCCTGGCCCGGCTCATCAACTTTCATTCCTACCAGCGCACGGGCATTGATATCCATCCCGGCGCCAAGCTGGGCCAGGGCGTGTTCATTGACCATGGCACCGGCGTGGTCATTGGCGAAACCGCCGAGGTGGGCGACGATGTGACCATTTATCAGGGCGCCACCCTGGGCGGCACCGGCAAGGATACCGGCAAGCGCCATCCCACCCTGGGCCGGGGGGTCACGGTGGGCGCGGGGGCCAAGGTGCTGGGGCCCATCAACATCGGCAACCACGTGAAAATCGGCGCGGGGGCCATTGTGCTCAAGGACGTGCCGGACCAGTGTACCGTGGTGGGCAATCCGGGCCGCATCGTGCGCGGCCCTGCCCACCGCCCGGATATCGACCTGAACCATGGCGACCTGCCCGACCCCGTGCTGGAGCGCTTCCTGCGCATCGACAAGCGCCTGGAGCAGTTGGAGCAGGCTATGAAGCAAAACGAGGAATAAGGGAAACGCCTCGCTGAATTACAGATCATCGTTTGAAGGAGGTTTACATATGCAGATTTACAACAGTCAAACCCGGAAAAAGGAAGAATTCGTGCCCCTGCACCCCGGCAAGGTGGGCATTTACGCCTGCGGCCCCACGGTGTACGATTATTTCCACATCGGCAACGCCCGGCCCTTCATCACCTTCGACGTGCTGCGCCGGTACTTTGAGCACCGGGGCTATGAAGTCACCTTCGTGCAGAATTTTACCGATATCGACGATAAGATGATCCGCCGCGCCAACCAGGAGGGCATCACCGTCAAAGAGCTGGGCGACCGCTTCATCCAGGAATATTACAAGGACGCGGGCGCCCTGGGCATCCGCCCCGCCACGGTGCATCCCCGCGCCACGGAGCATATTCAGGAAATCATCCATCTGGTCAAAACCCTTCAGGACAAGGGCTACGCCTATGAAGTGAACGGCGACGTGTATTTTGACACCAAAAAGGACGCGGGCTACGGCAAGCTGTCCGGCCAGAACCTGGACGATTTGGAGGCGGGCGCCCGCATCGACGTGGACGACGGCAAAAAGAACCCCGCC
>CAMOHY010000235.1 GCA_946615495.1 uncultured Clostridia bacterium | reverse complement strand
GGGACCAGCCGTAGGTGCCCTTGGAATAATCCGCGCCAAAGTGAATCTGGTACAGGATATTTTTGCGCACGTCGGCAAAGGCCTCCCCGTACATGGGAAAGGCTTTTCCGTCGCCCGCCGCCAGGTCGTAATAGTTGACGCCGCCCTCATAGGCCCGGCGCAGGGCGGGAATGGCTTCATGGAGCGGCGTTTCCGGCATGTAGGCGGAGCCCAGCCCGATTTCGCTGACCCGGTCGCCGGTCTTTTGGTTGACGCGGTATCTCATTTTTTTCGTCCTCCCCTTTGCATTACCAGGTTGCTTTGGCGGCGAAATCCTTCATAGCCTCGGAAATCTTGATTTGCTGGGGGCACACCTTTTCGCAGCTGCGGCAGCCGATGCAGGCGGAGGGCTTTTTCTCCTCCGGCAGGGATAGGAGGGCCATAGGCGCGATGAAGCCGCCGCCGGTGAACACGTGCTCATTGTACAATTCCAGCAGCCAGGGGATGTTCAGCCCCTTGGGGCAGTGGGTGGTGCAGTAGCGGCAGGCGGTGCAGGGCAGGGCGGTGCGGCGGGTCATATCGGCGGCCAGGGAGAGCAGGGTGCTCTTTTCTTCCTCGTTCAGCGGCCGGTCCGTCTCAAAGGTGCGCAGGTTTTCGGCCATCTGTGTTTCGTTCGACATGCCGGAGAGGATCACCTTCACCTGGGGAATGCTCTGCAGGAAGCGGAAAGCCCAGGCTGGAATGCTTTCCTCAGGCCGCAGGGCGCGGAGCCTGGCCTCGTCTTCTTCCGGCAGCTTCGCCAGCTTGCCGCCGCGGAGCGGCTCCATCACCCAAACGGGGATGTTCCATTCCTGGAGCAGGGCCACCTTCGCCTTGGCGTCCTGGAAATCCCAGTCCAGCCAGTTGAGCTGGAGCTGGCAGAATTCCATGTCCTTCCCGTAGGCGTTCAGGAAGCGCCGGATGACCTCCACGCTGCCGTGGGCGGAAAAGCCCAGGTGCTGGATGCGGCCATTGCGCTTCTGCTCCATCAGGTAGGAATAGGTCCGGTATTTTTCGTCGTTCAGATACGCGTCGATGTTCATTTCGCACACGTTGTGGAACAGATAGAAATCAAAGTATTCCACCTGGCATTTGCGGAGCTGTTCTTCAAAGATCGCTTCCACCTTGCCCATGTTGTGCAGGTCGTAGCCGGGGAATTTGGTGGCCAAATAAAATTGTTCTCTGGGATACCGGGCCAGGGCCTTGCCCATCACGATTTCGGACTGCCCGTCGTGATAGCCCCAGGCGGTGTCGTAATAATTGACGCCGGCGGCCATGGCCTGGTCCACCATGCGGAAAACGCTGGCTTCATCGATTTGGCTGTCGTCGCCGTTTATGACGGGCAGGCGCATGGCGCCCATCCCCAGGTTGGAAAGCTGAATATCCTGAAAAGTGCGGTAAATCATGGAGTTTCTCCTTTCGTTGATGGGATTCGTTTCAAAAAACGAAGCGTCACAGCATTTTTCATCTGTGAAAAAAAGATTGATAAGTTGGATGTTTCGCTTTAAACGCCCGTTTTTCCTGCCAGCGGCCTGCTTTTATATCAAAAACCTCCGTTATGATTTCCTTTCCCTGTTCCCCAGCTTTTCAACTGACAGGCTCATCATAACGGGGGTTTATGTAGGCTGCGTCAATGCTCTGTTAATCATCCTGGGTTTCCTGATATTTTTATCACGCGCTCAATTCCCTGATAGGCAGCAAGCGATCAAATAAAATTTTGTTTTAACATGCCGGGCGCAGGGAATCCGGCGCCGCCGCTTTGGCATTTATGAAGCTTTGTCCCTCTGTTCCACAAGCTTTGAACCCCAGGGAAAGAGGAACACGACGTAGAACATTTGAACAAAACAGGAAAGCGTTGTGCCCGCAGGGCCCGGCATCCACGTTTTGATAAGAGAAGAAAGAATCAGGCTGACCACGTAATAGCCGAAAAGCCCGATGACGGCGCGCGTTAGCTTCTGCTTGAGGGAAATCTCTGTAGAAAAGCCTACAAAGCGGCGCTCCATCATCCAGCCCACCAAAAACGCGACGCAATAGCCCACGCCTTTGAAGGTGTCGTTGGCCATTTTTGCGCCGTCGACGATCAGTTTTCCCTCCGCGTCATAGTCCGCAGGATAAGCCTTGAGCGCGGCGTAGAGGGCAACGGCAATGCCCAGCCCTATGCCAACGCAGGCCACAAGCCAGTCCTTTTCCGGGTGGACTGCAAGCCATCGCGTCAGGCGCAGGGTCAAATACATTACCAGCAGGCCCGCCCCCGCGCCGACCAGCACGTCCTGCGGCGTATGGACGCCAAGAAAAATACGGCTGAAAGCGATCAACGCCACAATGATGCCCAGCACAACGCGGAGTTTTTTCGGCAGCTCCTTTCGCATGGCGCTGCCGCCAAATACCGTAGCGCCATTCATGGTATGGCCGCTGGGAAACGAATAGCCGGTTGCGGTGGAAATGGAGTTCCCATAGGGCAGAATGCGCGCGTCCCGAATCCAGGGCCGGTAAGCGCAGACGGTAACCTTCAAGGCGCCGTTTACCAGCCGGTTGCCGCTCCAGCCCATCATCAGGTAGGCGCCCGCTTCCTTGCTGATGCACCAGTATATGACCGCCATCATCACAAGGACAGAATTCAGCTCGCCCAGAAAGGTCATTTTGGACAGAAAATCTGTCAGGATTCCGCCTGCCCCATTCCTGAATTCCTGCAGGAAAAGAAGAATATCCATATCCATCATTTCACCTCATTTGTGCTGATGCAACGATTCAGGAAACCAGGGCTGGGGACGCCGGTTCCCAGACAGTAAATCCTATTCCTGACGCTATACTCTAAACGCTTTGCAGCGCCTGGGGAAATAGGAGCCAGCGCAGGACGGTCAACGGCGCAGAAGGCCCGCGCCGCTGGCCGCTTTCTCCGAAAATGACTGCTTGATGTACAGAGAATCTCCGGCATAGATCAGGCTTTGTTTGGTGAAACTGGGGCTCCAAAGCATGGCGCAATTAAAACCCCCACACCGGGCAGACCTCCCAGCCCTCGCCCAGTTCTTGGGCCTTCTGCTTTGCTTCTTCTTCCTTTTCAAAAGGACCGAAGGCGCCTTCTCCATCCTTTATCACCATGAAATGCTTCTTTTCTCCTATGCCGCCGGAGGCTGCCGCCATTTCATGAGAGGACAATTCCTGTTTCTTTTCCTGTCCAGCCATGTTGTTTTCTTCCTTTCGTTCGGTTTTCGGCTTGTTTACGCGCTTTTTGATAGAAGCGCCCTTTTCGGAAGCGCGAACAGCCTAAGCCTGTAAATTCAGAATCAGAACGCAATGCCCAAGTTTTCCGCCGTATCGATCACCACAACGCAGTTGGTATACACCTTCTGCATGACCATTTTCATCATGTTCTCCGGAATCGCCACGCAGCCGCCGGTCCAGGGCTTGATGGGGCCCAGGCAATGCAGGAAGATGGCGGAGCCGCGGCCGGGAGTTCCTTCCTCGTTGAAGGAAATGTTCAGGCAGTATTGATACTGATATTCATAATCCACAATGTGCTCGCTGTCGTCCATGGCCAATTGAGGATAATCGTTAATATCCATCATTTCATTGTAATGGTAATTGGGGTCGCCGGACCAGTAGGTGTCGTTGTTCACCTGGAAATAAGGCATCGCACAGCCGGGGTCTTGGGCGATACCGAAGGCCCTGTTGAAATGATACACGCCGATGGGCGTTTGGCCGCAGCCTTCCTTATGATCCGCATCCAGGCACAATCCATTCTTGCCCACAAAGCCGGGGGTGGACAGCACCTGCACCCAGGCGCCGTTTTCGTCCCGCTGATGCAGGGAAACGTAGGCGGTGGTCTTATCCATGCCAATGCCCGCCACCACGAACAGCTGCGTGGTATTTTCATCCTGAGCGGCGGGAAGCTTGGCCACCCATTCGGGAGAATTGGTCATGGGCTGATAATCGGCGTACAAATCCGGCTTGCCGTCCGTCAGCCCCTGGCTTTCCGCAATGCTCATGGTCCACAGGTTCATGGTGTCGGCGGCGGTGAGGGGCCAGTCTTCCATCATTTCGGCCTGCAGCAGATGGACTGCATCCTCATCGCCCGTGCAATCAACAAAGCCCACATAGTTTTTTTCGGCCTCTGCCCAGTAAAAGCGGAACTGGAAAAGGTCCTGCATGTTGATTACCACGCGTTCGCCTTCCGGCTCTTCC
>CAMOHY010000234.1 GCA_946615495.1 uncultured Clostridia bacterium | reverse complement strand
GGGATCTGGAATTCTGGGGCCGTCACCGCTTCGTGTTCAGCACCATCAAGAGCGATTTTTCCGCCTGGCAGTCCACCAAGGTGGGCCCCGGCCCCGCGCCCATTGAAACGGACGAGGGCTGGCTGCTCATCTATCACGGCGTGCTGACCACCTGCAACGGCTTTGTGTACCGGGTGGGCACCGCCCTGCTGGATATTGACGAGCCCTGGAAGGTGAAATACCGCAGCAAGGATTACCTGATGGCGCCCTGGGAGCTGTATGAATGCGTGGGCGACGTGCCCAACGTGGTGTTCCCCTGCGCCGCCCTGACGGACAAGGATACCGGCCGCATCGCCATCTATTACGGCTGCGCCGACACCGTGACCGGCCTGGCCTTTACCACCGTGGAAGAACTGGTCCGGTTTACGAAGGAACACAGCATTTAACATGGTGTGGAGAGTGGGGTTTTTAACATTTCGCTGTATAAATCTGCACTCTCGCAAAAAGCCAAACATAAATAAATGAAACGAATCATTGGGGAGGAATCCGTCTATGCCCATGTTTTTTTTAGACAAGCGGGCCCAGGTCATTTGCGATGAACTGAAAAAGGAAGCGATCCGCCAGCGGGTGCTCATTGAAAAATGGGAAAGGAAGCCCGGCGATTACATTACGCCCCAGGAAGCGGAGGCTTCTCCCCTTCCCTTTGAGCCCTTTGACAGCAGCGCCATGCACTGGTACGGCCCGGACAAGCACCATTGGTTCCGCACGGACATAACCGTGCCGGACTCCTTTGACGGCAAGCCCCTCTGGCTGAATGTGCGCACCCAGATTGAGGAATGGGACGACGGCAAGAATCCCCAGTTCCTTCTGTTTGTGGACGGCGAGGTTTCCCAGGGCGTCGACATGAACCACCGGGACGTGCTCATCGCCCCCCGCGCCCAGGCCGGGCGCACCTACCGCCTGGATTTGCAAAGCTACACCGGCACGCTGCACACGGAATTCAACCTGCTGGTGGAAATGCGGGAAATCGACCCCGAAATTCAGGGCCTGTACTGGGATATGCAGGTGCCGCTCCAGGCCTTTTCCCGGCTGGAGGAGGAAGACAGGAGCCGCCGGGATTTGACCCGCGTCATCAACGACACCGTGAACCTGCTGGACCTGCGGGTGCCCTATTCGGAAGAATATTATGCCAGCATCCGGGAGGCGCGGGCCTATATCCAGAAGCATTTGTATGAAGAATTGGCCGGGCACGACGAGGTGATTGCCACCTGCATCGGCCATACCCACATCGACGTGGCCTGGTGGTGGACCGTGGCGCAGACGCGGGAAAAGGTGTGCCGTTCCTTCGCCACGGTGCTCAAGCTCATGGACGAATACCCCAATTACCGCTTCATGAGCAGCCAGCCCCAGCTGTACGCTTTCCTGAAGGAACGCCATCCCGAACTGATGGAAAAAATCAAGGAACGGGTGAAGGAAGGCCGCTGGGAGCCGGAAGGCGGCATGTGGGTGGAGGCGGACACGAACCTGACCAGCGGCGAAAGCCTGATCCGCCAGTTCCTCCACGGCAAAAAATTCTTCCGTGACGAATTCGGCGTGGACAACAAGATTCTTTGGCTGCCCGACGTGTTCGGCTACACCGGCGCGCTGCCCCAAATCATGAAAATCTGCGGCATCGAATACTTTATGACCACCAAGCTGGCCTGGAACCAGTTCAATAAAATGCCCTACGACACCTTTATGTGGCGGGGCATCGACGGCACGGAGATTTTATCCCACCTCATCACCACCCTGGGCGTGGGCCAGAGCGTTACCAATTTCTTTACCACCTATAACGGCATGCTCCATCCCGACGCCCTCATCGGCGGCTGGCAGCGCTACCAGCAAAAGGACATCAACAACGATATCCTGGTTTCCTACGGCTACGGCGACGGCGGCGGCGGCCCCACCCGCGCCATGCTGGAAACCTCCTCCCGCATGGAAAAGGGCGTGACCGGATTGCCCAAGGTGCGCCAGGCCTTCGCCCGCACCTTCTTTGACGAGCTTCGCGACCGGGTAAAGGACAATAAGCGCCTGCCCACCTGGGAAGGGGAATTGTACTTTGAATATCACCGCGGCACCCTGACCTCCATGGCCCAGAACAAGCGGGGCAACCGCAAGGCCGAAATCGCCCTGATGGATTTGGAAACCATTTCCGCCCTGGCCAAGGGCCTGGCCCCTTATCCCGCCGCCGCCCTGGACGCTATGTGGAAGACCGTGCTCATCAACCAGTTCCACGATATCCTGCCCGGCTCCGCCATCCGGGAAGTGTACGAGGTGAGCCGTCAGGAATACGAAGCCCTGCAGGCGCAATCCGCCGCCCTGAAAAAAGAGCGCCTTTCCCTGCTGGCCCCCGCCTCCGAAAACATCACGGTGGTGAACACCAAGGGCTTTCCCGCCGACGAAGTGGTGAAGCTGCCCCCGGTGGACGCCCCCGCGCTCATGGACGGCGAAGGCCGCCTCTTCCCCGTGCAGCGGACGGAGGACGGCGCGGTGGCCTATCTGGAAAACCTGCCCGCCAAGGGCTACCAGACGTATACCCTGTCCCAGGAGCCCGCGGAGGAGGGCAGCCCCTTCATTATCCGGAAAAACGGCATCGAAACCCCCTTCTATTCCGTGGAATTCGACGCCCAGGGCATGATGACCCGCCTTTACGACAAGGCCGAGGAGCGGGACGCCCTCAAGCCCGGAGAACGGGGCAACCTGATTCGCATGTACGAGGATAAGCCCATCTACTTTGACGATTGGGACATCGACATTTTCTATTCCGAGAAGGGCTGGGACGCCGACGATGTGCAGAAAATGGAATGGACGGAAAAGGGCCCTGTGCGCGCCACGCTGGAAATTGAACGGAAAATCAGCGCCTGCGCCATCAAGCAGAAAATCCATTTCTACGCCGACAATCGCCGCATCGACTTTGAAACCGTGCTGGATTGGCACGTGCACCAGCACATTTTGAAGGTGTATTTCCCCACCGATATCCATTCCGACGAGGCCACCTTCGATATCCAGTTCGGCAATGTGAAGCGCAAAATCCACACCAACACCAGCTGGGATTGGGCCCGGTTTGAAAGCTGCGGCCAGAAATGGATGGATATTTCCGAGGGCCACTACGGCGTGAGCCTGATGAACGACTGCAAATACGGCCATTCCGCCAAGGACGGCGTCATCTGCCTGACGCTGGTGAAGAGCGGCATTGAGCCCAACCCGGAATGCGACCAGGGCGAGCACCGCTTCACCTATTCCCTCTATCCCCACGCCGGCGACTGGCGCTGCGGCACCATTCCGGAAGCCTACTGCCTGAACCAGCCCGCCATGGCCGTGCAGGGCGGCAGGAAGGGCGCTTCCTTCTCCCTGGCCGACACCGCGGACCAGAACGTGATGCTGGAAACCATCAAGCAGGCCGAGGACGGCGACGGCTGGATTGTGCGCCTGTACGAAACGGACAACGCCCGCACCCGCACCAGCCTGTATTGGAACCGGCCCGTCGCCTCCGTGGAGGAATGCAACGGCCTGGAAGAAAAGCAGGCGGACGCGGCCTTTACCGCCCACTTAGGCGGCGGCGCCGAAATTCCCTTCGTCATCAAGCCCTACGAAATCAAAACCTTCCGGATCCGGGAAAAATAAGCGGGCGGCTTTTTTCCCCTTTGCCCCGGCGGCGCGGCGCAGATTTTTCCCTGTTGCGCCGCCGGCAAGCCCCGTCCAAACAGGTTTTTTGCAAAAAAAGAAAAAAAGATCAGAAAAACGCTTGCGTTTTCCCTTTCTTTGTGGTAGAATAACCGATGCTGATTATCAGCAGAGAATCCGTTAGGAGGTGAAGGAAGTTGCCGAACATTAAGTCCGCCATGAAGCGCGTGAAGGTGAGCAAGAAAAAGAACCTGCGGAATCGTATGGTGAAGTCGGGCGTGAAAACCGCTGTTAAGAAGTATCAGGTCGCCTTGACTGAGGGCGCGGCCCCCGCCAGCGCGCAGCTGAGCGCCGCCACCTCCGCTATCGATAAAGCGGTTTCCAAGGGCGTTATGCACAAGAATACTGCGAACCGCAAAAAGGCCCGTATGGCCAAGGCTCTGGCCAAAGCCAACGCTTAATTGCCAAATTGCGCAAAACCCGCTTCATGGCGGGTTTTTTTTAGTGCATCGACAAAGTTGATGCGCTGCCATCGAAAGCCTGCAAGCAGTCTTTCGATGGGAACATCAATTTGCTGTAAA
>CAMOHY010000233.1 GCA_946615495.1 uncultured Clostridia bacterium | reverse complement strand
TCCGTATCAACGGCATCCGGGAACCCATGGGGTTCTTTTTGCCGCATGTGTCCGTTTCCTGGAAGGTGACGGAAAGCGCCTCCAAGCAGCCTGTACGGGAACGGCTTTCAGTGGCCGCCGACCCCGGTTTTTCGCAAATCCTGTTTGAAAAGGAAAACGCGAAGCTGCAATCCACCGGGGAGGCCGTCAGCCTGCCGATGACTCCCCGCACGCGGTACTATGTGCGGGTGGAAGCATGGGGGGACGCCGGGGATGAAGCCCGGGGCGATACGTGGTTTGAAACCGGAAAAATGGACGAGCCCTGGCAGGCCAAGTGGATCGGCCCGGCGGAGGAGGACACTTTTCACCCGCTGTTTTTCCATGGCTTTTCTTTGCCGGAAAAGGTCGCTTCCGCCCGGCTGTACATAACCGGACTGGGGCTGTACGAGGCGTATATCAACGGGGAAAAGGCCGGAAACGATCTGCTGGCCCCCTTCTGCAACGATTACAACGAGCAGGTGCAGGTTCAATCCTACGATGTGACCACCCTTTTGCGGGCGGAGGAAAATAAAATCGAAATCCTCACCGGCAACGGCTGGTACAAGGGCCGTTTGGGGTATGAGGGCGCGAAGGAAGTGTACGGCAGCCGCTTCCAGGCCATTGCCGAAATGCGCCTTACCCTGGCTGACGGCTCCCAGCAAGTAATCGGCACCGACGAAAGCTGGCAATATCGGGGCAGCGATTTTGAATATACCGATATTTACGACGGCGAATGCCTGAACCGGCTGCTGTGGCGGGAAAAGGACAATGAAGAAAAGCCCGTTCAAATCATGCCCGAAAAGAAGCTGACGGATCGCTACAGCCTGCCTGTGATCGTGAAGGACAGCCTGCCCGTCCGGCAGGTGATCCACACCCCCGCCGGGGAAACCGTGCTGGATATGGGGCAGAATTTTACGGGGTATCTGGAATATGAGGCCGATTTTCCCGCGGGCACAAGGATCGTGCTGGATCATGGCGAAATCCTGCAAAACGGCAATTTCTACAACGATAATTATCGCACCGCCAAGGCCCGGATGATCTATGTGTCGGATGGACGCAGGGAAACCGTGCGGGCCCACTTTACCTTTTTCGGCTTCCGCTACGTGCGGGTGACCGGCTGGCCCAAGGAAGTGAAGCCCGGCGATTTTACCGGACGGGCGGTGTATTCCGATCTGTCCACGGCCATTCGCTTTGAAAGCGGCAATGAAAAGCTGAACCGTCTGGCGCAAAACGCCTTTTGGGGCCAGTGCAGCAATTTCCTGGATATGCCCACCGACTGCCCCCAGCGGGACGAGCGGCTTGGCTGGACGGGAGACGCCCAGGTGTTTTCCCCCACCGCCTGCTTCCAGATGGACGCCCGGGCTTTCTATCGGAAATTTCTCGCCGATCTGCGCATCGATCAGCTCAAGCATAGCGGCTCAGTAGCCAATTATCTGCCCAACTTCGGCGGCATGCCCTCCGGGGCCAGCGTGTGGGGCGATATTGCCACCTTCCTGCCCATGACCCTCTATGATTATTACGGGGACAAGGCGGATCTGGAGGCCCAGTACCCCCTGATGCGGGATTGGATCGACTATATTTTCCGTCAGGACGAACAGAACGGCGGCCACCGGCTGTGGGATTTCGGCTTCCATTTCGGCGACTGGCTGGCCCAGGACGGCGTAACCCCCCAGAGCATGAAGGGGGGCACGGACGATTTCTTTGTAGCTAGCATGTATTATTACGCTTCCGCCCGAAAGACGGAAAGGGCAGCAAACATTTTAGAGAAAAAAGAGGACGCGGAAAAGTACGGCAAATTGGCGGAGGCCATTTACGCCGCCATTTTAAAAGAGTATTTCAGCCCCAACGGGCGGCTGTGCGTGGACACCCAAACGGCCTATCTGCTGAGCCTGAATTTCGGGGTGTATCGGAACAAGGAGCGCGTGATCGAGGGCCTGAAAAAACGCTTCCAGAAGGATTGCTTCAAAATCAAGGGCGGCTTTGTGGGGGCCACCATGATGTGCCGGGTGCTGGCCGAAAACGGCATGGAGGACCTGGCGGCCTACTTCCTGTTCCAGGAGGGCTTCCCCGGCTGGATGCACTGCGTCAACCTGGGCGCAACCACCATCTGGGAGCGCTGGAACAGCGTGCTGGACGACGGCACGATCAGCGGCACCGGCATGAACTCCCTGAACCATTATTCCTACGGCTCCGTGATGGAATACGTGTTCCGCGACCTGGCGGGCATCCGGCCGCTGGCCCCGGGCTTTGGGCGGGTGCGCTTTGCCCCCCAGCCCAGCCGGTATCTGCAGGAGCTCAGCTGCGCCTACGATTCCGTCAGCGGCGAATACAGTTCTTTCTGGCGGATCAACGAGGACGGCACGCTGACGGTGCGCTTCCGGGTGCCCTTTGGCTGCACGGCGGAGGCCCTGCTGCCGGGAAGCGGCGAAACAGTGGCCCTGACCGCGGGCGAATATGAAAAGACCTACCGGCCCGACATGGATTACGGCCAGCGCTATACGATGGACAGCCGCCTGGACGAAATGAAGGACGATGAAGAGGCTCTGGCCCTCCTCCAAGAGGACATGCCCCCGGCCTATGAGGCGGTCCTGAAAAACGATATAGAGCTCATGAGCCTGCCGTTTACCGAACTGCAAAATCTCTTCTTCTTCGGCTTTAACCCCGGCATGATGCAGGCCGGCACCCGGCGTCTGTTTACCCTGAGAGCGTTTTCAAGGAGGAAATCCCATGATTGATTTAAAGGCCAACCCTTTTTTCTTAAATGACCAGGACATCGCCTGGGTGGAAAAGACCAAAGCCGCCATGAGCACCGAGGAAAAGCTGGAGCAGCTGTTTTTCCCCATCGGCTATTCCGCCAACGAGGGCTATCTTCAGTATGAGCTGCTGAACCGCCGCCCCGGCGGCGTCATGTTCCGCACCGGCAAGACCGAGGAGCTGTTCAGCGCCTATACCTATCTGCAGACCCACACGAAGGTTCCCCTGTTCCTGGCGGCCAACCTGGAAGCGGGCGGCGACGGCATCGTGGAGGAAGGGACCGCCTTCGGCAAGCAGATGCAGGCAGCCGCCACCGGCGACCCGGAGCAGGCCTACCGGCTGGGCAAAATCGCCTGCGCCGAGGGCCAGGCGGTGGGCTGCAACTATGCCTTCGCCCCGGTGGTGGATATCGACCTGAACTATCATAACCCCATCACCAACGTGCGCACCTACGGCAGCGACAAGGACATGGTCAAAAACTGCGGCCTGGCGTATATGAAAGGCGCGAAGGAATGCGGCAGCGCCGTGTCCATCAAGCATTTCCCCGGCGACGGCGTGGACGAATGCGACCAGCATATCGTGACCAGCGTCAACAGCCTCTCCTGCGAGGAATGGGACAGGAGCTACGGCGATATTTACCAGACGCTGATCGACAACGGCGCGCTGACGGTGATGGTGGGCCACATCGCCATGCCCGCCTATCAGAAGAAATTCAACCCCAACCATCCCGACAAGCTGATGCCCGCCACCCTGTCCCCGGAGCTGCTGCAGAACCTGCTGCGGGAGAAGCTGGGCTTCAACGGCATGATCATCACCGACGCCAGCCCCATGGTGGGCTTCCTGTGCGCCATGGACCGGCGGCAGAGCGTGCCCTACTGCATCGAGGCGGGCTGCGACATGATCCTGTTCAACAAGGATTATGAAGAGGACCTGGGCTACATGAAGCAGGGCTACGAAAGCGGCGTCCTGTCCGAAAAGCGGCTGGACGAGGCCATCACCCGCATCCTGGCCGCCAAGGCGGCGCTGAAGCTGCACGAAAAGCAGCAAAAGGGCGTCCTGGCCCCCAGCAGGGAGAACCTTTCCGTCATCGCCTGCGATCAGCATAAGGTCTGGGCCAAGGAATGCGCCGACAAGGCCGTGACCCTGGTCAAGGATACCCAGCATCTGCTGCCCATCGATCCCAAGCGCCATCACCGGGTGCTGTTTGAAATCCTGGGCAAGTGCCCCAGCGAGGAGCGGGTGGCGAAGCGGTTCATCGCCGATATGGAAAAAGAGGGCTTTGAAATGATCCCCTATCAGGAGGAGGTCTTTGATTTTTCCAAGCCCATGCACATGGAAACGGTGGAGGAATTCCGCAGCAAGTACGATTTGGTGATCTACATTGGCAACGTGGAAAACGCCAGCAACAAAACCACCGCCCGGCTCAACTGGCACGCCCCCTACGGCGCGGGCAACAA
>CAMOHY010000232.1 GCA_946615495.1 uncultured Clostridia bacterium | reverse complement strand
TCGAAAGACTGCTTGCAGGCTTTTGATGGCAGAGCATCGACTTTGTCGATGCTCTAAAGGGGCCCGGAAATCCGGACCCCTCTTTGTTTTCAGCGCAAGGAATTATTCCGCCTTGGTCAGCTTGGTAGCCTGCAGGTTCGCGCCGTTGTACCAATACAGGAAGCCTTCCAGATCGATCACGTCGCCCACGTTCAGGGCTTCCACAGCCTTGTACACGTCGGTATCCTGGCCGCAGAGATAGAATTCCACGCAGAATTCATAGGTCTGGCCATCCTTGGAAACCTTGAAATACAGGTCGTCGGTCTTGTCCACTTCGTTCTTGTAGGCGAAGGCGGCGCCAGCGTCGTTGTAAGCTTCCACGGTAACGCCCTTCACGGCCACCAGCTCGTTCTGATGCAGGATCAAATCCTCGCTGGGCAGCAGCTCGGTCACGTCTTCCGCTTCGGCGATCCAGGGTTCGGCTTCCAGGATTTCAAAGGTAGCGTCGGTGATTTCCACTTCGCCGCTCCATTCGCTCTTGTAGCCGGTCACGCGGATTTTGGTGCCGGGCACCAGCAGGTCGTAATCCTCCTGGGAAATGGCCATGTTGTAAATGAAGTACGCGCCGTCCTCGGCCTGAAGGTAGATGGTGGCCTTATTGTCCCACCAGCTCTGCTTGGCCTGCACATAGGCTTCGATGGTCACTTCAGTATCCAGTTCAGCGGCCGCATACTCTTCATGGGTCATCACGGTCTTAGCATCCTCGGCCACCGCGCAGGCGGTCAGCGTGAGCATCAGCATTGCGAGAACAAGCGCCAGAATTTTTTTCATTTTCATTTCGTCTCCTTTTCCATCGATTGGTCCGCTTAGCACGGACTATCCTTATTATACCCAAATCGGAAGGATAAGTAAAGAGAATTTCCGCATTTTTCGATAGAAAGAATGTAAAAGTCAAAGAAGAATCAGAACAGGCCGGTGATTTTCCCTTCCGCGTCCACGTCGATTTTTTCCGCGGCGGGCGCCTTGGGAAGGCCGGGCATGGTCATAATATCCCCGGTGAGCGCCACGATGAAGCCCGCCCCGGCAGATACGCGCAGGGACCGGACGGTGACGGTGAACCCTTCCGGCGCGCCCAGCAGGGCAGGATCATCGGAGAAGGAATACTGGGTTTTCGCCATGCACACGGGCAGTCCGCCAAAGCCCAGCTTTTCCAGCTGCGCCGCCTGCTTTTTGGCAGCCGGAGTCAGCATGACGCCGCTGCCGTGATACACATTTTTCACGATATCGCCGATTTTTTCCTCAATGGATGCATCCAAAGGATAGCTGAAACGGAAATGGTTTTCCGCTTCGCACAGGCGCACCACTTCCTTGGCCAGCGTTTCGCCGCCTTCGCCGCCCTTGGCCCACACTTCGCTCAGCGCCACGTTCACATGCAGGGCGCGGCATTCGTCCTCAATCAGCTTCAGCTCCGCTTCCGTATCGTTGGGGAAGCGGTTGATGGCCACTACGCAGGGCAGGCCGTACACCTGGGTCATATTTTCCACATGGCGCAGCAGGTTGGGCAATCCCTTCTTCAGCGCCTCCAGGTCCTCGCGGTTCAGTTCCGTCTTGGCCAGGCCGCCGTGCATTTTCAGCGCCCGCACCGTGGCCACCACCACCACCGCGTCGGGCTTTAAGCCGTTCACCCGGCACTTGATATCCAAAAACTTTTCAGCGCCCAAGTCGGCCCCGAAGCCGGCCTCCGTAACGATGTAATCGCCCAGCTTCAAGGCGGTGCGGGTAGCCATAATGGAATTGCAGCCGTGGGCGATATTGGCAAAGGGGCCGCCGTGCACCAGCGCGGGCGTGCCCTCCAGGGTCTGCACCAGGTTGGGCTTGATGGCGTCCTTGAGCAGGGCGGTCATGGCGCCGGCAGCCTTGAGCTGGCCGGCGGTGACGGGCTGCTCATCGTAGGTATACGCCACCACCATGCGGGCAAGGCGCTCCTTTAAATCGGTCAGGCTGTCCGCCAGGCAGAGCACGGCCATGATTTCGGAGGCCACGGTGATATCGTAGCCGTCCTCGCGGGGCACGCCGTTCACCCGGCCGCCCAGGCCGTCCACGATATTGCGCAGCTGGCGGTCGTTCATATCCACACAGCGGCGCCACACGATGCGGCGGGGATCGATATTCAGGGCGTTGCCCTGATGGATGTGATTATCCAGCATGGCGGCCAATAGGTTGTTGGCCGCGCCGATGGCATGGAAATCGCCGGTAAAATGCAGGTTGATATCCTCCATGGGCACCACTTGGGCATAGCCGCCGCCGGCAGCGCCCCCCTTGATGCCAAACACCGGACCCAGGGACGGCTCCCGCAGCGCCACGATGGACTTTTTGCCAATCCTGCGCAGTCCGTCCGCCAGGCCGATGGTGGTGGTGGTTTTTCCCTCTCCCGCCGGGGTGGGCGTAATGGCCGTAACCAGAATCAGCTTGCCGTCGGGCGTGTTCTGGGCGCGAATGGCCCGCGCGTCCAGCTTGGCCTTGTATTTTCCGTAGGGCTCCAGCAGTTCAGGGTCAATGCCCGCCTTTTCGGCAATACGCTGGATGGGCTGCATGGGGGTAGCCTGGGCGATTTCGATATCCGTCAGCATCAATACGTTCCTCCATTGTCAATCATTCGGATTCTTCGACATTATATCCCATTGTCGGCCAGAATACAACCTTTATTTTTCCCAAAAATAAAAAAATGTCGAACGTTTTA
Source organism: uncultured Clostridia bacterium (assembly GCA_946615495.1). Classification (GTDB taxonomy): domain Bacteria; phylum Bacillota; class Clostridia; order Christensenellales; family Aristaeellaceae; genus RUG563. Next base: position 1,547 of record CAMOHY010000232.1, on the reverse strand, counting down.
TTTCAAATCCGCATAAATATCCATATTTCGCGGAAGGATACACTGTATAAAACTCAGAATCATTTCAGGCATGTGTGCAAGCAGGAGGGATGAAGGATGGAGCATGTGCGGCGGCGCGACACCATGACGGTGCGCCTGACGGGAGAATTGGACCATTGCAGCGCGCAGAGCGTGCGGCGGGAATTGGACGGGCTGATCGCGGACCCCGGAATTAAGAAGCTGGTGCTGGACATGGGCGGCATGTCGTTTATGGATTCTTCGGGCATCGGCGTCATTTTGGGCCGGTACCGGGAATTGCACGGCCGGGGCGGGGCGCTGTATGTAAAAAACATGAACAGCCAAGTGGAAAAGATTTTTCTTTTATCCGGTATGGACCAAATCATTCAAATTATCTGACGGAGGGAAGCATCCATGCAAGTCGTGAATCATATGAAGCTGGAATTTTTGAGCGTGCCGGAAAACGAAGGGTTCGCGCGGGTGGCCGTCAGCGCCTTCGCGGTACAGTTGGACCCCACGCTGGACGTGCTGGCGGATATCAAAACGGCGGTGAGCGAAGCCGTCACCAACGCCATTGTGCACGGCTACGGGCCCGCGCTTGGAACGGTTGCGGTGGAAGCGGCGCTGCGAAGCGACGGCGTGCTCCAAATCTCCGTCAGCGACCAGGGCCGGGGCATCCCGGATATCGCCCAGGCCATGCAGCCGTTTTTTACCACGCAGCCGGAAAAGGAAAGGTCCGGCATGGGCTTTTCCGTCATGCAGACGTTTATGGACCGCGTCTCGGTGGAATCCGTCTTGGGGGAAGGCACCACCGTCCGCATGGAAAAGCGTTTGCGGGAGGGATAAAGTGGGTCTGTATGCCATGGCGCAGGGCGGGGACGCGGAAGCGCTTTCGCTGCTCATGCGCCGTCATTTGCCGCTGGTGCACGCCCTGAGCCGCCGTTTTTCTTACTCGGAGGACGCCTTTCAGCAGGGCTGCGTTGGCCTGCTGGCCGCCATCCGCCGTTACCGGGAGGATTCCGGCTATCAGTTTTCCACCTACGCCGTGCCCGTGATTCTGGGCGAAATGAAAAAAGCCTCCGCCCGCGCCCTGGGCTGGCGGTCTCAGGCGGTGTTAAAAAAGGCGCGCGCTTACCAGGAGCAGGAAATGCGCCAGCGGGGCCGGGTGCCCGGCATTCAGGAAATCGCCGCCCACGCGGGCGTGGCCCCGGAGGAATTGGCCCTGCTGCTGGAATGGGACAAGGGGCCGGTGTACGATGAAACAGGGGCCCTGCTTTCCTCTTTGCCGGACCCCGGAGGCGACGGCTGGCTGCTGCGCTTTTGCATATTGGACGCCCTTTCCCGCCTGCCGGATCAGGAGGGCTGGCTTATTCGCCAGCGCTTTTTGCTGGGCCGCAGCCAGCGGGAGGTGGCCCAGGCCCTGCGCATTCCCCAATCCAGCGTGAGCCGCCGGGAAAAAAGGGCGAAAATGCACTTCCGCGCCGTTTGGCAGGAGGCGGAAAAATAAAGGCGCTGTCTCACATTCTGTAAAAATCGCACAAACGCAGCAT
>CAMOHY010000231.1 GCA_946615495.1 uncultured Clostridia bacterium | reverse complement strand
ACAATCCGCAGGACCGGCTTTGCCGGTCCGAGGAGCAACCGGAGGTTGCTTCCTCTATCAATTCCTGGCCGAAAAATGAGCCTATCCAGCGTTTCTTCACGCTGAATAGGCCATTTTTCAAGGAATTGATGGATCGAATGAAAGGGGAATCCCTATTCCGCTTTCATTCGCAGGGTGTCGAAAATTCTTTTTCGACACCCTGTGCGCCGCCCAAATGAGCGACGCTGATTTATGTCATTTTTCTATATAATATTTGCCATCAGGTGTCTTATGAATGCTTCCCATCTTGACGAGTCTGTCTGTAATTCGCTTGAACCCGTTTGGATTCATTACTCCAGCCTCTGCTAATGTCTTGGCTGTTTTCTCAGAGGTCGCACCGCAATTCAAAAGTTGTTTCACAATTATATTTTTGCGAATCAGGGGAATTGGCGGAAAGAAAGCCATATTGATATCCTCCCTATGAGATTTTTCAGAAAAAGAACACGTCTTCAAATTTCTTGTCCAAGGCGATACACAGGATTAGCGCGAGTTTTGCGGTTGGGCTGAACTGACCCGTTTCGATTGAACTGATCGTATTGCGCGAAACACCGACCATTTCTGCAAGCGCAGACTGAGACAGGCCCTTCTCTGTTCGTATCTCCTTTAACCTGTTTTTCAAAACCAGTTGATCATCCATGCTGTCACCTCATCACTTCGCAAGTTGAATTATCCAGGAAATGAGGAACGCTACTGCAGCGAATACATAGATAATCGAAATATACAGCTCGTGTTTTTTGTGGAGCTTCAAATACTTACGAATGAAAATTGCTGAGCATCCTGCCATGACAGCGAAAAAAATCCCATTGTTCATTCGGCCGTATTTTATCGCCTCCGTCACAGCGACGGCTGCAAGCATACATACAGCGACGATCCAGCCAATAAATATACTGGATCTGGATACTTCAAGATTTGCAACATCCTGTCCGTGGTTCTCCTGCCTGCTTTTTGCAAGAATTTCTTCTCTGTTCATCGTGACTCCTCCTGTTGTCCTTGCCAAGTTTACTTGGTGCGCTGATATATTATCATTGCCAAGCTTACTTGTCAATACATTTTGCAAAGTTTTCTTTGCATTCAGATAGTAAATCACAGATACAGCCAGTTTGACGTGATAGGTTTGAACGCTGTTCGGTTGCCCGCGCCGGGAACTGGCCGTTTCATTATTTATATTGATACGAGCCTAACGCCGATGGGCAAAGTGCAAAGACCTTTTTGAGCAGTATGCGGCTCCTGAGCGTCATTCGATATGATATTTTTTCCGGAATTCGCCGATGGTGGCCATTCCCTCGTCGGACACGGGCTTGATCCATTTTCGGGAATACATATGCGCCTGCATGATAACATAGCGGATGGGCTCATCCACATAGCACAGGGCAAACACGGCCAGAAAGGGAGCGTGAAGCAGGTCGTTGGCGGCGTGAATGACGGGCTGCACCAGCAGGAACATGAACGTGATCTCCAGAATCGACCCAAAGGCCGAATCCCCGGCGGAACGGTAGGTATCGTTCATGCACCAGTTGCTCATGCGGATCAGGGCCACCAGGCAGAAAATAATCAGCATGCCCGTGGCGATGCGGAAGGATTCGCCGCTCATGCCCATGGCGTGCAGCAGGGGCGTATGGACCGCAATCAGGGCCGCGCCCACGATGGCAATCATGCCGCTGCACAGGTAAATGAGCCGCCAAGCGCGGGAATAGGCCTCCTCGTGGTTGCCCGCCCCCACTTCCTTGCCCACCAGCACGCTGGCCGCGCTGGAAAAGCCGCCGAAAAAGCCGATGATGAGCCCCTCCAGGGTGCGCAGCACCGCCGTGGCCGCAATGGCCTCATCCGCCTGATGGCCCAGCACCACGTTAATCATCATATTGCCCACGCCAATGAGCACTTCATTGAGCAGAATGGGGAAGCATTTGCGCAGGTAATCCCGCAAAAGGGTGCGGCTCCACCGGAAATGCTCCCGAAAATCCAGCAGGTAGGGAATATGCCGGGCCTTCACCAGCGCCGCGATGACCGCAATGTTTACCCCGCTGGCGATGACCGTGCCCAGGGCCGCGCCCCGGACGCCCATGGCGGGCAGGCCCAGACGCCCGAAAATAAGCACGTAATTGCACAGAAAATTGGTCACGACCCCGGCGATGCCGCCCACGAGCGGAATTTTGACCCGCTCCACACTGCGCAGCAGCGCCGCCATGGCGGAGGCGATGACCTGCAAAGGATAAGAAAAGCCTACTATTTTCAAATATTCTATGCCGATGCGCTGGATGTCCGGGCTGTCCGTATACAGGGCCATCACCCAATCGGGCCGCAGCACCGCCAGGCCCCCGCACAGCAGGCCGGAAATCATCATAAAGCTCACCGTCATGCCATAAGAACGGCGAATGCCGTTATGATTGCCCGCGCCCCAGTATTGGGCGAAGAACAGCATGCCGCCGCCCACAAAGCCCCAATAGCCGGAAAACATGAGGCTGGAAAACTGGGCGCACAGGCCCACCGCGCCTACGCTTTTTTCGCCCAGGGAGGCGATCATCATGGTGTCCACCATGCTGCCGGTGGTGGTGAGCAAATTTTGCAGGGCCACGGGCAGGGCAATGGCCGCAATCATGGCGATCAATTGCCTAAGAGACGTTTGAGGCTTCGCTTGGTCCATGGTTCTTTCCTCTGCGTTCAGGCGGTCAAATCAGGTTTGGTGAAGCCAAGCTTCGCCCCGCAGGCGCACATGCTGCACCACCGCGCGCAGCACCCATTCAAACACCAGGGCAATCCAAATGCCCGGAACGCCCAGGCCCAGGGTGATGGTGAGCACATAGCCCAGCACGCACCGGCCCAGCGCCAGCGCAATGACCGCGCAGGCCCCGGTGTACACCCCGTCCCCCGCCACGCGCAGCACCATGGCGGTGATGTTGCTGTCGCAGGAAAACAGGGGCATGCCCACCGCCGCGATGGCCAGGGAGATATAGATCATGCGCATGCTTTCGGCAGGCACGTTATACAGCAGCATCAGCAGCGGCGTCAGCGGATACAGAATCAAAGAAGTGGCCAGCATCAAAAACCGGCCTACCTTGATGAGGTTTTTTCCGTAAGCGCGGGTCAGGTCATAGCGCCGGGCGCCGTAGCACTGGCCGCACACGGTGCTGGTCAGGGCGGTGAGCGCGCCCGCGGTGGTGTTGTACAGGCTCAGGATGGAATTGGCCCTGGCGTGGGCCGCCATTTCCATGGTGCTCAGCTTGGCCAAATAAATGTTCACAATCAGCATGCCGCCCTGCAGCAGCAAGGATTCCACCGCCAGCGGCATACCCAGGGAAAAAATATCGCGGGTCACCTGAGGGCTGAAATGGAAGAAAAAGGACAGGCGCACTCCATACGTGTTATGCACCCGCAAAATCCAAATCAGCGCCAGCACCATGCCGATGAGCCGGGCCACGATGTAGGACAGCCCGGAGCCCATCACGCCCATGCCCAAGCCGTTGATGAACAGCAGGCTAAGCAGCAGATGGGACACGTTGATAACAATGGTGAGAAACAGGCTGGACCGGGTGTCGCCCAGGTTCCGAAAGATATTGAAGATGGCGTTGAACACGGAAAAAGGCAGGAAGGAAATGCACATCATGCGCATATAGCGCACCGCGTAATCCGTCACCAACGGCTCCACATCCGGGTACAGCAGGTTTACCACCGCGTCCGCGCCCACAAACAGCACCGTGCCCAGCACCAGCGCCACCACAAAGCACACGCCGGTCACTTCGCCGATGGCCCGTTTGATTTCCCCTGCGTCGCCCCGGCCCTTGGCCCTGGACACCGCGATGGCGCCGCCGGTGGCCAGGGAGGTGAACATCAGCGACACCATGCCGTTTACCGTGCCCACCAGGGAGACGGCCGCCATGGCCGCTTCGCCCACGCGGGATACCAAAATGGTGGACAGCACGCCGATAAAGAAAATAAAAAATTGGTCCAGCAGCAGCGTGAGAAACATTTTCTTCAGTTCGGGATAGGTGAATTGGTCCGTGGTAAGCAGATCATCCAGTAGCTTACGAATGCGTTTCATGGCGCCGCCCTCCCTTTGTGTGACAAAGCGCCTTTATTATACTACGCCCGCCTGTTTTTTCAAGCTTATTTTAAAATTATCCTGATGCGGATGCGCGGGGGCCGCAGCCGGCCCCGTTCCGCTCCTCCGCGAAACGAAAAAAGGCGCTGTCTCACATTCTGTAAAAATCGCACAAACGCAGCATTGGTTGGCCCACG
>CAMOHY010000230.1 GCA_946615495.1 uncultured Clostridia bacterium | reverse complement strand
TTGCGGGGGAAGCGCTGCTCTCCGCATTTTTCCGCTGATTCTGTCAAAGCGTTGGAACCTTTGTCGCTTCAAGGGAAAAGCGTCATACTTGTCCTTTTTCCGCATATACTGGTTAAAGCGCCCGGCCCGCGGAATTTTCGCCTTCTATTTTTTTCTTCCGCCGCATACCCTGTGGCAGGAAGGGAGGAGAAAGCGATGATGAAACGGGTGGAGCGCGCCCAGGAGGTACGAAAGGAGGGAAAGCGGTGGGCCGCGGGCGCGGTGTGCGCCGTGGCGCTGCTGTGCGCTGTCAGCGCGGCGTATGTGTCCAGAGCGCGAAGCGCGGAGGTGGTGGCGCGGAAGCGGGAGGTGCCCGTATACAGCGTGGACCGCAGCGATAACAAGATCGCCATCAGCTTTGACGCGGCCTGGGGAGGCGACAAAACGGAAAAAATTTTGGATATCCTGGATGAATATGGGGTCAAAACTACGTTCTTTATAGTAGATATATGGACTCAGCGCTATCCGGAATTGGTAAAAGAAATTGCGGCGCGGGGCCATGATATCGGCAATCATTCCGCCACGCACCCCAAAATGTCCGCCCTGAGCCGGGAAAAAATCCGCCAGGAATTGGACGCCATGGCCAACAACGCGCAGGCCGTGGCCGGGGTGAAGCCCACGCTGTTCCGTCCGCCCTACGGCGATTACAACAACGACGTGGTGCTTACCGCCCGCGCGGCGGGATACGAGGTGATCCAGTGGAGCGTGGATTCCCTGGATTGGAAAAACAAAGGCGTGCAACCGCTCATCGAGCGGGCCACCAGCCATGTAAAGAGCGGCGACATCATACTTTTCCATAACGATTCCAAATATATCCTGGATGCGCTGCCCACCATTCTCAAAAGCTATCGGGAGCAGGGATTCACCGTGGTGCCCATTTCGGCCCTCCTGCTGCCCGGAGAAACCACCATTGACGCGCAGGGAATTCAGCGCCCTGCCCCCACGACGATACCGGAGGTGTAAAAAAACAATGGATACGGAAAACAATTTGCTTAGCCTGTGCGGCGTGATCGAAAGCGCGCCGGTGCTGGATCATGAGGTATTTGGCGAACATTTCTACCGGATGGATTTGAAGGTGCCCCGGCTGTCCGGCGCCTATGACCTGCTGCCCGTTACGGTGAGCGAAAGGCTGATGAACAGCCAGGTGGCCCCTGGGGTGCGCATTGCGGTGCAGGGGCAGCTGCGCTCCTACAACAAGGTGATGGGCGGCGCCGGCCGGCTGCTGCTCACCGCCTTTGCCCAGCGGCTGCTGCCGCCGGACGACAGCGAGAACCCCAACGTGATCCACCTGACCGGGGCCATCTGCAAGCCCCCGGCCTTCCGCACCACGCCCTTTGGCCGGGAAATTGCCGATTTGATGCTGGCGGTCAACCGGGCTTTCGGGAAAAGCGATTATATCCCCTGCATCGCCTGGGGCCGCACCGCCCGGTATGCCGCCGGGCTCAGCGTGGGCGACCATTTGGAGGTGCAGGGCCGGTTCCAGAGCAGGGAATATCAAAAGCAAATGCCCGACGGCACAGTGATGAACCGCATGGCCTATGAGGTATCCATCAGCCGCCTGACCTGCGTTAAGGATATGCCCCTGCCCGCCCCGGCCGCGGACCGGGAAAACGCAGTGCAATAAATGAGCAGGATAGAAGCGCAGTCAACATTTTCGCCCCGCGGAATGCGAGAAAAAGCTTTCCGCGGGCGCGTTTTTTTGTAAATATGTGTAAAATGGAAGAAAAAATTAAGAAAAGCTTTAAGATTTTTTTGCTTGGAAAGGGTGTTTGTTGTTTTATTGCCCTTGTTTCACAAAAGGGTTTATGCTATAATATGCTGTACGTATATATATCCTGGGATGCGTATGGATGCGGGAAAGGCCCGCCCTTCCCATTCGCATCGCGGGATGCAAGCCGTGGAACGCGGGAAAGCAGAGGATGAACGGATGGAACAGTACCTACCCACTGATAAGGAATTGCTGCGGGAAATGCGGCGCGTGAGGCGGAAAAACAAAAGAAAACGCCTGGCGTGGGGGCTGCTGATCTGGTCCGCCATTGCCGCGGCCGCGGGCTGGTTTGTTTTTAACCGGTATTACACCCTGGCCGTGGTGCAGGGCCCCGGCATGAGTCCCGCGGCGGAAAGCGGCAGCGTGGTGCTGTGCCGCCGCCTGGAAACGGGGCAAAAGCCCAAGCAGGGCGATATCGTCCTCTTTGGCCAGGGCAAGGAATGGCAGCTCAAGCGCGTGGCCGCCGTGGGGGGCGACCAGGTGGCGCTGAGCAGCAAGGGCAATTTGTGGATCAACGGCGCGGCCTTAAAGGATTATACGGGAGGCGGCATGGACGCGGACCTGCTCCAAAGCCCATTGACCGTGCCGGAGGGAGAGCTCTTTGTGCTGGGCGACAATTACGCGCTGTCGGTTGACAGCCGCAGCAGCGCCTTTGGCACCGTTCCTGCGGAGGACGTGGCCGGCGTGGTGCGCTGCACGCTCTGGCCGCTGTATAAGCTCAGCAATCCGTTTCGATGAATGAAGGGCTTCTGCGCTGCCCGCAGCGGCCCTGAACAAAAGGGGACGAATCATGAAAGGTTTTTTGATACGCCTGGCCGTGCTGATCCTTGTGCTGGCCGTGCTGGGCTATCTGCTCTATCCCGTATTCAGCGATCAGTACGCCCAAAGCCAGCTGATTCCTCAGATGGAAAGGTATCAGGCCCAGGTTAAAACCCTGAGCGCCCAAGGCAAGGCGGGCATCCTGGCGGAATGGACGGCCATCAATAAAAAGGTCGCCGCCGGGGACGCCGACGCTGCGGCTCAGCCCCAGACGGTGAACGGCCTGATGGGCATCCTGGAAATCCCGTCCATCGGCGTGCGGCTGCCCATTTATCCCGCGGGCATGGAGAACGCCCTGCAAAATGGCGTAACGCCCATTCCCGGCTGGGCGCTGCCCACAGGGCAGAAGGGCGTGCGCGCAGGGCTGACCGGGGCCAACGGCCGCCTGGGCGAAGGCGAATTGGGCTATATGAACCTGCTGGCCGCGCAGCTGCTGCACCGGCTGGGACAGGTGAAGACAGGCGATATGATTTATTTATACTTGCCTGCTGGCGACCAGGTGTACCAAACTGTGGCCACCGGCGCCATCGGGCAGACGGCGCCCCCGGAGGGGGAGGAAAACGAGGCCTGGCTCACCATTACCAATGGAGAGGGCGGAAACGCCGAGGTGCTGGGCAGGCTGGTGACGCTGCCGGAGGGGAAGGATATTCTGGCCCGGAGCGATCAGCCCCGCGTTCCTGCGGATTGGGTCAACGTGCTGTGCATCGGGTCCCCGGTGCTGCTGGTGGGGCTCATCCTCATGGCTCTGGTAGAATTATTCAGGCGTCGCCATTACCGCCTGCCGGCAGACAGCAAAATAAGCAAAAATATTGAAGGGTGAGGGGTATGACTGAAAAGCTGAAGAAATGGCTTGCATGGGCGCTGATCGCGGTGCAATTCCTGGCAGTCTCGTGGCCTGCCGCGGCGGAAACCGGTTCTATCACCGTGACCACCGACTTTACGGCTACGGAGTCGAGCCCGCTGGACGATTACCATGCCAAAATGAAGGAATTCCTGGATGAAGGAAAAACGATCACCTTCGCCCTGTACCGGGTCGCCGTATCCACGGGGGACAGGTCCTGGGATTACAGCGCCTCCGGAAGCGTGGGCCGTTTCCTGAGCGAAGGCGACAAGATTACCATGGAGGGAATTGAAAACGATTTCCGCACTTCCGACGTTGGCCCCAGCGCCGGCGTCATGGACCCTGCCATCGCCAGGCTGCGCTCCATTATCAAGGCGCATGCTTCAGAAATTACGATCACGAGAAAAACACTATCCTTGAGCGGAAACAAAGCCACCGTGACTTTTTCCGGCCTGGAGGACGGCATCTATTTCGTTGATATGATTGAGGGCCCCGATATGGTGAGCTGTTCTTCACCTATCGTTCCCATTCCTTTGGTTTACCGCGGCACCGTGATCCGCAATGTGCCGGTTAAGTCCAAGGTGGGCGGCGTTGAGATGACCCCGACTCCGCCGGTGGAAACGCCTACGGAAACTCCCTCCGAGACGCCTACGGAGACCCCTACGGAGACCCCTACGGAGACGCCGACGGAGACTCCGACCGAGACGCCGACCGAGACTCCGACGGAGACGCCGACGGAGACTCCGACAGAAACGCCGACGGAGACTCCGACGGAGACGCCGACGGAGACTCCGACAGAAACGCCGACGGAGACTC
>CAMOHY010000229.1 GCA_946615495.1 uncultured Clostridia bacterium | reverse complement strand
CGGCGTACACCCGGCGCACCTTTTGCTTGATTTCCTCCAATTGCAAATCGGAAGGGGTGTTTTCCTCCTGGATGAGGGGCTTATGCTCCTCGGCGGCCATTTCGTCCCGGCGGTTGAAGTCAATGTCCCGGTAGGCCAGCTTCTTTTCCTCGATCTCTTTTTTCAGCGCCAGGCGCTTGACCTTGATGCCCCCGGCGGTCTGGAATTTTTCGCTGGTGGCCAGCACCCGGTTCACCCGCTTTAAGGAGGGCAGGGTGCTGTTGATTTTGCGCACCTGGGCCATGAGCCCGGCGATATATTCATCGTCCTTGTAATGCTGGCCCACGTTGATGACCAGGGTAATATCCTCATAATCGACGGTGCCCTTTTTCTTGCCGGGCAGATGGGGATGGGGAATATGGGAAAGAAGGCCTTTTTCTTCCTTCTCGTCCTTTTTGCGCGCTTTTACGCCCAGCACGCAGAACTGATCCACCCCTTCCAGGGCGCCGAAAGCGTCCTCAATCTCGTCGGGGTACACGTTTTCGCCGGATTCATTGATGATAACGTCCTTGGCCCGGCCCTCCACATACATGCGGCTGCCTTTTTCCAGGCGCACCACGTCGCCGGTGCGGAACCAGCCCTCCTCGTCCAGGCTGGGCGGCAGCAGCTGGCCGTCCACCAGGCGGCCGGTGTGGATGGTGTTGCCCCGGATGTACATTTCGCCCCGGTTGCTTTTTTCCCCGTCGCTCTGCACCCGGTATTCCGCGCTGGCCAGAGGACGGCCCACGCTGCCGGAGGTGCGGGTGATGACGTTCATGTTGGTTTCCACGCTGGTGATGCCGGTTTCCGTCATGCCAAAGCCGGACACTGTGAAATAGCCCAGAGCGCTCAGGGTGCGCATATGCTCCTTGGGGGTGTGGCTGCCGCCCAGGATGATGCAGCGCACATCGCTGCCCAGCATTTGGGAGGTGATGGACTTAAACAGCACATTCCTGGCAAAATCCAGCCCAAAGCCGGGGGCCACGCTTTGCAGCGCCAGGGACAGGCCCCGCAGCGTTTTAAAGGAAGCGCGCTTCATCCGGCTTTCCTTGGCCACCTTTTTGTTCAGCGCCACGCACAGATTATTGGCCAGCAGCGGCACGGCCATCAGGTGGGTAATCTGGAAGCGGCGGGCCGTTTCCTGAATGCACTGGGGGCTGCGGTCATGCAGGTAAACGGTTTCATAGCCCAGGAAATGAATCCATTGCAGGCACACCATGAAGCCGAAAATGTGGTGATAGGGCAGGAAGGCCAGCTGCCGCCGGGGCTCATCGCAAATGATGCGGCGGTTGGCCCGGTAGAGCATTTCGGCGTTGAGCACCTGGCTGCACACCGCTTCCTCGCTGTACACAAACACCCGGCTGGTATCGGTGGTGCCGGAGGTGCACAGGGCCACCATGGTGCCGAAGGCGGGCTTAAAGGAGGAGGCGGCCTTGGCCGCCGCCAGCTGCTTTACCGTAAATTGACGGATGCCGCCGTCCAGCGTCCTGGGCGCTTTGCCAATGAGCGCCACGGCTCCGGCCTGGCGCAGGATGTAGGCGGTCATTTCGTCGTTCAGGGTAAAGTCCATCAGCACGGCGTTATAGCCCGCGGCCATAACGCCCCAGAACAGGAAAAACCATTCGGGGCAGGTGTCGGCCTGGATGCCGATGAATTTTCCCTTGTTTTCCTCGCCCAAGGCGCCGCGCAGCAGGGCGGCGGCGGCAAAGGTCCGCTCCCGGTACTCCGCGTAGGTGATGGCCTTTTCTTCCCCGCCGTCCAAATAGCGGGCGGCCACTTTGTCCCCTTCGCCGCTGATGATCTCAAAAAGATTTTGCAGCGTCATTTTTTCCCGCAATTTTTCGCTGCGGGCGAGCACTTCACTCATTTCTGTTTCCTCGATTCCAAATTGGCGTGCTTGCAGTAGTAATTTCCTATAACATGGTCAAACCACCGGGCGGGCAGCAGGTCGTGCAGGACGACGGCCAGATGCTGGTCCAGCTTCGCCACCCGGAGCCGCCGGGGCAGGCGCTTTTTTTTGAGGGCCTTGGCAATCCTTTTTCCCAGCGCGTCCGGGTCCGAGCCGCCCGCTTCGTCCCGCGCGATAATGGCCGTGCCTTCCTCAAAGGCCGCTTTGTAGGGAGAATGACCGCTCATGCCCTGAGAATGGCGGCGGTAGGCCCTGCTGCCGCTGCGGTGGTCGCCCGGCTCCACCAGCATCACCTGGATGCCGTGGGGCTTTGCTTCCAGGGCCAAGCATTCGCTGTAGCCCTCGATGGCGTGCTTGCTGGCCGTGTAGGCTCCCTCAAAGGGAATGCCCAGCAGGCCGTTGATGGAGGAAAAATTAACGATTTTTCCGCGGCCCTGTTTCCGCATCAGGGGCAGCACCCTGGAAATCATGGCCGCCTGGCCGAAAAAATTGGTGTCCATCACCTGGCGAAGCTCCTCCAGGGAATAGCTTTCGCAGGCGCCCAGGATGAGCATGCCCGCGCAGTTTACCAGCGCGTCCGGCGCGCCGGTCAGGGCCAGGGCCTTTTGCACGAACGCGTCCATGCTGGCGGGGTCCGTCACGTCCAGGGGCAGGCATTGGCAGCCCGCCGCGGCTTTGCCTTTTCCAAAGGAGCGGGCGCCGGCCACCACGGTAAAGCCGCTTTCGGCCAAGGCCTGGGCCGTATGCAGCCCCAGCCCGCTGGAAGCGCCGGTGATCCACACCACAGCCTGGCGCATACGCCTTCCTCCCCTATTTTGGAAGCTTTTCTTCCATATTTGATATCCGCGCCGGAAAAAATGAATTTCCAGGGCAGAATCCCATTTATTATACGCTATTTTGTGGGATAATGCAAATGCTGGAACAAAAAATATGGAACCGCCCGAAAATTTTGAAATATTTTTTCAAGAGTATTGACATTTGCATGGAAACGTGTTATCTTATACCCGTAGTTAGCACTCAACCAATGAGAGTGCTAACAACGCAGAGGAAACCGAACCGGGAAAGGAGGCTGCATGATGGAGATTCCTCCCATCGACGCGCGAAAGGAGCGCATCCTGCGCGCCATCATCGATGATTATGTTTTAACCGCTCTGCCGGTCGGCAGCCGCACCATTTCCCGCAAGTACGAAACCAGCCTTTCCAGCGCCACCATTCGCAACGAAATGAGCGATTTGGAGGAATTGGGCTATCTGGCCCAGCCCCATGTGTCGGCCGGCCGGGTGCCCAGCCCTAAGGCTTACCGCCTGTATGTGAATGAATTGCTGGCGCAGGGCGGGGTAAAGCAGGACCCGGAAGCGCGGGAATTCTTTTCCCAGCGCGTAAGGCAAATGGAGGATGTGGTCACCAGCGCGGCGCAGGCCATTTCCGAATTTACCCGCTACACCGCCGTGGTGATGATGCCCAAGCAGCTGGATCTGCGGGTATCCACCCTGCAGCTCATCCCCATGCCCCGCGGGGCGGCCCTGCTGGTCATCATTACCGACACCGGCGCAATCCGGGACACGGTGATTCGGGTGTCCGAAAGCCTGGACGGCGATGGGCTGTACGCCATTTCCCGCATGCTCACCGAGCGCCTGGCGGGCCGCACCCTGCAGGAAGTGCAGGAAATGCTGGGGGCTTACTCCCGGCAGATAGGCGGCGACGGCCGGGTGATTCAGGGCATTGCCGATCTGGCCTCCCAAATGGCCCGCCAGTCCGCCACCGATACCGTGACGGTGGGCGGCAGCCACAACATCCTGAATTATCCGGAATATTCGGATGTGGAAAAGGCCCGCGCCTTTCTCTCCGTCCTGGAAGAAAAGGAGAAGCTGATCGCGCTGCTTTCCGGCAGCGAAAAGGCGTTTTCCGTACGCATCGGCCCGGAAATGGGCCTGCCGGAAATGGCGGATTGCTCCGTGGTGACGGCCAGCTATCAGGTAGGCCAGGGCCACCGCGGCTTCGTAGGCGTCATCGGGCCCACGCGCATGCCCTACGGCAAGGTGCTTTCCGCCCTGTCCGGCATCGGCGGGGCGCTGAGCGATATGCTGGGAGAATAGTCAGAAGGCGAACAGGCATGAGAAAAAACAAAAAAACGAGGATCAAAGCCATGGCATTTGAAAAGAAACAAAATCCCGCCGAAGAAGAGCAGCCTCAGGAAATGGCGGAAACGCCCGCCCAGGAAGAAGAAGAAAACGAGCAGGAAGCGCAGGCCCCTGCCGCGGAGGAAGCCCTCAAGGCCGCCCAGGCCCAGGCGGAAGAATACCTGAACATGGCCCAGCGGGTGCAGGCGGATTTTGAAAACTACCGCCGCCGCACCAAGGCCACCCG
>CAMOHY010000228.1 GCA_946615495.1 uncultured Clostridia bacterium | reverse complement strand
CCGTCATCGGCGACAGCACCTTTATGCACTCCGGCATGACGGGCCTGGCCAACATTGCCTACAACCAATCCAATTCCACGGTCATCATCCTGGATAATTCCATCACCGGCATGACCGGCCACCAGCAGAACCCCACCACCGGCTACAATATCAAGGGCGACCCGGCGGGAAAAATCGACCTGGAAAGCCTGTGCCGGGCTATGGGCTTTACCCGCGTGCGGGTGGTGGACCCCTATGACCTCAAGCAGTGCGACGAAGCGGTGAAGGAGGAATTGGCCGCGGAGGAGCCCTCCGTCATCATTTCCCGCCGTCCCTGCGCCCTGCTCAAATATGTGAAGCATAAGGCGCCGCTGAGGGTAAACAAGGAAAAGTGCGTGGGCTGCAAGGCCTGCATGCGCATCGGCTGCCCGGCCATTTCCATCAAGGAAGGCAAGGCGCGGGTGGATGAAACGCTGTGCGTGGGCTGCGGCATTTGCGGCCAGCTGTGCCGGGTGCAGGCGTTTGAAAGCACGGAAAAGGAGGGTTGACCCATGGAAACGAAAAATATCATGATCGTGGGCGTGGGCGGCCAGGGCAGTTTGCTTGCCAGCAAGCTGCTGGGCCATCTGCTCATGGAACAGGGATATGACGTAAAGGTGTCCGAGGTGCACGGCATGAGCCAGCGGGGCGGCAGCGTGGTAACGTATGTGCGCTACGGCGGCAGGGTGGCTTCTCCCGTCATCGACAAGGGCGAGGCGGACTTTATCGTGTCCTTTGAATTGCTGGAGGCCGCCCGGTGGATTTCCTTCTTAAAGCCCGGCGGACAAATCGTCACCTCCACCCAGCAGATCGACCCCATGCCCGTTATCACCGGGGCCATGGAATACCCTGAAAATCTGGTGGAAAAAATGCGCGCCGCCGGGGCCAAGGTGGACGCGCTGGACTGCCTGCGTTTGGCCAGGGAAGCGGGCAGCAGCAAGGCCGTGAACATCGTGCTGATGGGCAGGCTGAGCCACTATTTCGATTTGCCGGAAGAAGCGTGGATCAAATCCATGGAAGCCATCGTTCCTCCCAAATTCCTGGAATTGAACAAAAAGGCCTTCGCGCTGGGAAAAAACGCGTAAGCAGAAGGGCCGAAAGAGGGGAAAAGATGGGCCAAGCGCCCGGCTGCGGGCGATTGGATGCTTCCGAAAGGAAAGCCATATATATTTAGAAATGGAGAGGATGCCTTATGGCCGAGCGTTACTACCAGCCCGAAATCGAAACCGCTTCCCGCGAGCAGATTAAGCAATGGCAGGATGAACGGCTGGTGAAGCAGGTTCACCACGTATGGAACAGCGTGCCCTATTACCGCCGCAAAATGGAAGAAAAGGGCGTGACCCCGGACGATATCCATGGCACCGAGGATTTGTACAAGCTGCCTTTTTTGAGCAAGGCGGACCTGCGGGAGGCTTATCCCTACGGCTTGCTGGGCGAAGAGCTGAAAAACTGCGTGCGCATCCAGTCCACCTCCGGCACCACCGGCAAGCGCGTGGTAGCCTTTTACACCCAGGCGGACATTGATTTGTGGGAGGATTGCTGCGCCCGCGCTATTACGGCGGCCGGCGGCACCAACGAGGATGTGTGCCAAATCAGCTACGGCTACGGCCTGTTTCCCGGCGGGCCGGGCTTAAACGGCGGCAGCCATAAGGTGGGCTGCCTGACCGTTCCCGCCTCCTCCGGCAACACCGAGCGGCAGATCATGTTTATCCGCGATTTGAACGCCACCATCCTGTGCTGCACGCCCTCCTACGCCGCCTACATCGGCGAAACCATGAAGGAAATGGGCCTGACGCCGGACCAGATTCCCCTGAAGGCGGGCATTTTCGGGGCCGAAGCCTGGAGCGAGGAAATGCGCCAGGATATCCAGAAAACCCTGGGCATCAAGGCGTACGATATTTATGGGCTCACGGAATTGTCCGGCCCCGGCGTGGCCTTTGAATGCTCCGCCCAGAACGGCATGCACATCAATGAGGACCATTTTATTCCCGAAGTCATTGACCCCGTTACCGAAGAAGTGCTGCCCGACGGCCAGCAGGGCGAATTGGTGTTTACCGCCATCGACAAGCAGGCGTTTCCGCTGCTGCGCTACCGCACGAGGGACATCTGCGTCCTCAGCCGGGAAAAGTGCCCCTGCGGACGCACCCACGTGAAAATGAGCAAGCCCCGCGGACGCAGCGACGATATGCTCATCATCCGCGGCGTAAACGTGTTCCCCAGCCAGATCGAAACCGTGCTGCTGAACCAGGGCTACCCCGCCAATTACCAAATCATTGTGGACCGGGTGAACCACACCGACACCCTGGACGTGCAGGTGGAAATGACCCCCGAAATGTTTACGGACAACCTGGGCGAAATCGAAAAGCGGCAAAAGGCCCTGGTGGACGGCCTGCGGTCCATGCTGGGCCTGGGCGCCAAGGTGACCTTGGTGGCCCCCAAGTCCATCGTGCGCAGCGAGGGCAAGGCCGTGCGCGTCATCGACAAGCGAAAAATATAAGCAAGGAGGCGCAGTACGCATGAGCGTAAAGCAGATTTCCGTATTCCTGGAAAATAAGCCCGGCGCTCTGGCCGATATGACCAGGGTGCTGGCGGAAAACAACATTGATATGCGGGCCTTCTCCCTGGCGGAGACCAGCGATTTCGGCATCGCCCGCGTGATTGTGGACGATCTGTACAAAACCACCACCGTGCTTAAGGACGCCGGCTTTATCCACACCGTGTCCTCCGTGCTGGCCGTGGCCATTCCGGATGTGCCCGGCGGGCTCAGCCAGGTGCTGGCCGTGCTGAACGAGGGCGAAGTGAACATTGAATACATGTATGCCTTCCTGGGCGGAAAAAAGAACAGCGCTTACATGATTTTCAAGGTCACCGGCCATCACCGCGCCGCCGCTCTGCTGACGGAAAAGGGCTTCCGCATGGTGGACCAGGACGAACTGAGCGAGCTGTAACGGGCGCGGCCCCCGCAGGCACACATCAATTTGCTGTTTGCTGTAAAAAAATGGCGCTTCCGGGCAATGCCTGGAAGCGCTCATTTTACGGCTGCAAATTGATAGCGGAAACAACTTGCTGTTGTCCCGCGGGTTGTTGACGGAAGGGCTTGCAGCCCTTTCATGCTTTCCTGGAGTTTGCAGGTTGTTCCTTTTCGTGAAAAGCCCCTTTTTGCGTTTTGCCCAGCCCCGGCGGCGCTCATCCCTCAGTCAAAATGGATATGGCAGTATCCGTCCGGATGCTTTTCCAAATACTTCTGGTGGTATTCCTCGGCGGAATAGAAGCTTTCCAACGGCTTGTTTTCCACGGCCAGGGGCTTATCGCAGCGCCGGGCCAGGTCCGCCAGGGCGGCGGAAACGGTGGGCGCGTCCTGGGGGTCCGCGTAGTAAATGCCGGTGCGGTATTGAATGCCGTAGTCCTCCCCCTGGTGGTTCACCGCCGTGGGGTCGATCACCTGGAAATACCGCTCCAATAGCTCCCGCAGGGGCAGCACGGCAGGGTCGTACACCACGCGCACGGTCTCGGCGTGGCCCGCGTGGGCCTTCACCTGCTCGTAGGTGGGATGGGCGGTGGGGCCGTTGGCGTAGCCTACCTCGGTTTCGATCACGCCGTCCAGCAGGTCAAAATATTTTTGGCAGCCCCAGAAGCAGCCGCCAGCCAGATAAATGGTTTTTTCCATAGCGTCCAGTCCTTTCATGGCGTCCTCCAATATGCGGGCGAAGGCCTCCAGCCCCCGTTGGTCCTCTTCGGAAAAGCGGCCCAGCACTGGGCTGTCAATATCCAGCACCGCGGCCACGCCGCCGTCCCGCCGCCGCAGGGGAATGACGATTTCCGCGTTGGAGGCGCTGTCGCAGGCGATATGGCCCGGAAACGCGTGCACGTTGGGCACCAGCACCGTGCGGTTTTCCCGGAGAGCGGCGCCGCACACGCCCTTGCCGCGGGGAATGTGGATGCAGGCTGCCTTGCCCTGAAAGGGCCCCAGCACCAGCTGGCCCCGGCGCGCGATGTAAAAGCCTGCCCAGTTGATGTCCGGCAGCGTTTCCCATAATAAAGCGGCGGCATTGGCAAACAGCGCGGGGTACCAGCCCTCCGCCTGGGAAAGCTCCCGCGCCTGGCCGCACAGCAAAGCGTAATCCATGCCCATCCTCCTGAAATAAGCGTATTCTTTGCCGTCTATTATACAGGATTTGCCTGCCCAAATCAACCGGCGGCAGACGCTTGGCGAAAGAAAAGGTTTTTCGCCCGCGCGCTTGACAAACGGCAAGATTTGAGCGAAAATGAATTTATGAAAGTAGGGTTTCCCCT
>CAMOHY010000227.1 GCA_946615495.1 uncultured Clostridia bacterium | reverse complement strand
GATGGTCTGCACCGCGTGGGGCAGGCGGTAGGCCTTGGCCAGGGCCACGCCGTCCTTGGTATGGGAGGTAATGATGGCGGCGGACACGTAGGGGTCCGTATGGTCGTGGGCGTTCACGCCGCCCAGCTGATTTTCCGTAAAGTAGGAGGGCCGCTTCAGCTTGCCGATATCGTGATAATACCCGCCCACGCGGGCCAGCAGCGGGTTGGCCCCGATGGCCTCCGCCGCGGCCTCGGCCAGGCTGGAAACGATGGTGGAATGGTGATAAGTGCCCGGCGCCTCCAAAAGCAGCCTGCGCAGCAGCGGCTGGTTGGGATTGGAAAGCTCCATAAGCTTCATGGGCGTGGGCAGGTTAAAGATCATTTCCAGCAGCGGCTGGAAAGCGATGCACAGCAGCGTGCCCGCCGCCGAGCCGCCCACCCGCCAGGCGGCGTTGACGAACACGCCGCTAAGCTCGCTGTTCGTCATCAGGCCCATGGCCAGAATGGTTACAAAATCCAAAACGCACCCGGTCAGGCCGGACAAAAGCACCCACAGCCTGCTGCCCCGGTGGCTCATCATCAGGGCGGCTGCTGTGCCGGAAAGCAGGCCGGAAATAAGCAGCAAGGCCATGTTTTCCGCATATTCTTCGCTGCCGCCCGCCGCCAGCACCGCCACCAGAATGGTCAGCGCCGCGTTGCACACGATGCCGGGCATGATTCCCAGCACAGCCGTCACAAGCAGCGCGCACAGCAGAGTAGGCGCCAAGTAAGAGTTCACCAGGCGGGTGAGCATGCTGACGCCCAGCGACAGCACCAGCACAGTGAACATGAGCACCATTTTGCCGTTATCATCCATCACGTGGGCGTGGGGATAGCGCCTGAGCAAAAGCAGCATGCCCGTCATCACCAGCACCACAACCAGCGCGGCGCCCAGATAAATGGACATATCCACTTCGCCGTTGCTGAGCAGCCCCAGCGTGGACAGCATGGCCAGCTGATTGGCGGTAATGCGGCCTTCGCCGCGCACCACGATATTTTGGCCCTGCTTGAACACCACAGGCTCCACCGCTTCGCGGGCCGCTTCACGGGCGGCGTCGGTGGCCTCCTGATCGATGAGCATATTGGCCTGAATGCAGGAGGCCAGCACAGTAGGCACCACGTTTTGGCCCAGGGGAATGGAAATGCGGTAATTCACGATCTGGCGGATATTGTATACCGCCGTATACTCCTGGCCCTGGGTCACATGGCCCTGCATGGTGCTTTGCAGCGCGGCGTAAAGCAGGGTGTAGGCTTCCTCCAATTCCTCCTGGGAGGAGCGCATCAGGCTGGTCAGCTGGTAGTCGCTCAGGGTAATCATGTTGAGCAATTCATGGGCATAAAGCAGTTCATCCCGCGAATACACCCGCGTGTTGGAAGCCTCCGGCAGCATGGCGGCGTACTGGCGGACGGCCCGGAGCTGGGCAAAGATTTGGTCAAAATCCGCCATCACGGTCTCCGTCACGCCCTCCTGGTAGCGGTAGGTGGGCATCACCTGGGCGGCGGCTTCATCCCGCTTTTCCTGGGTGCTCACCTCGTCCACCACATCCTTGGTGGCGGCAATGGTGCTGCTGGGCACCATGCCCACCTCCAGGTTGTAGCGCATGGGCACGATGGCCACCTCAAACAGCGCCACCATCACCGCAATGCCCACCAGGCATATCAGCGCGCGGGCGGCCTCGGCCGACCGGATATAATCCTTTAAGGACCCCTTGCGGCTTGTCCTGCTCCCGGCTGCCCTGGATTTCATTCCTCCATCCCTTCCTTTGCCTCGTAAGCCTCATAGGCGCGCACGATCTTTTGCACCAATTCATGGCGCACCACGTCCTTGGCGCTCAGCTCCACAATGTGGATGCCCTCCACGCCGCGCAGTACCTCCATGGCCTCCACCAGTCCGCTCTTTCTTCCTCTCGGCAAATCGATCTGGGAAATATCGCCGGTAACGATACAGCGGGAGGAAGCGCCCAAGCGGGTCAAAAACATTTTCATCTGTTCCGGCGTGGTGTTCTGCGCTTCATCCAGGATGATGAAGGCGTCGGCCAGGGTGCGCCCGCGCATATAAGCCAGGGGCGCCACCTCCAGCGTGCCGCGCTCCACCAGGCGCTGGTAGCTTTCCACGCCCATGATTTCATACAGTGCGTCGTACAGGGGGCGCAGATAGGGGTCCACCTTCTGGGTCATATCCCCCGGCAGAAAGCCCAGCCTTTCCCCCGCTTCCACGGCGGGCCGGGTGAGCACGATGCGCTCCACTTCCTTATTTTTCAGCGCCACCACAGCCATGGCCATGGCCAGATACGTTTTTCCCGTGCCGGCGGGGCCGACGGCGATGGTCAATTCCCCTTCCCGGACGGAGGCCACATATTCCCGCTGGCCCAGCGTTTTGCATTGAATACGGCGGCCCCGGTGGGTAATGGCCACCACGTCGCCCAGAATTTCTTCAATTTCGTCCAGCCGCCCATCCCTGGCCAGGGCCACGGCGTATCGGATGCGGGAGGCATCCACCGCCTCTCCCTTGCGCAGCATGTCCGTAAGCTTTAAAATTACTTGCTCTGCCAGGGCGGCGCTTTCTTTTTCTCCCTGCACCAGAATTTCCTGCCCCCTGAGGGAAATCATCACGTCCAATTCCTGTTCCAGCGCGGTCATATTGCGGTCGTTCATGCCGAACAGGGACAAATAAGCTTCCATGCTTTCAAGCGATAACTGCAAAAAATCCGCATCTCCTTTGGTTGTATATCATGGGACGGTATCCCCGCGGCACCGGCCAATATTCCGGATCACCTCTGCCGTTGCCTCTGCGGTTATAGTATCCCCCTCTATCATACTGCAATTAATCCATTTGTCAACTATTTCATCGCCGCAAAGCGCTTGATTCAGCATATGATATGCCGCTTTTTCCGCTTCTTCCTTCACCTCCTCCGCGTTTCTTTCCGTTTTTGTGAGGGAAACCTCCCGATAATCCTCCCGCACGGCCCAAACCGGCACCCAAGCTCCGCCGAGTATGACCGGCGTCTTTTCTATGTCGCTGGTTAAATAATCCGGCGTTTCCTTGGCGCTCCAGGAAAAAAACGGCGTGCAGATCACCCGCCGGTCGCTTGCCCGGCCCGTGGATGCCGAGGCAAGGCCCGTCAGGGGCAGCCGCACCCGCGCCGTCACCCATACCCTTGCCGACGCTTCGCCCTGGGCCTTCACCCGGACCGCTTCACCCTGCTTTCCTTTTTCCTCCCCGCGGATCAGCACCTGCCCGGCCCGGACAAAATCCCCTTCCTTTACTGCCGGCGTGCCCGCGAAGGCGGTCAGGCGCTTTATCACGCCGTCCTCCGCCGCCACCACGTCCGCGTGGCCTGTAAGAACAGCTGTTTCCGGCGGCGGAACGCCCTGCTCCAAACGCACGAAAAGGGAAACGCCCTGCCATTCCGTCCTTACCCATTTTACCTGCGGCAGCCGCCATTCCAGCTTTTCCCGGAGCTTCAAAAGGCTGATTTCACTCCTCCTGCGGCCGGGGCGCACGTTCAGCTCCTCCAAAAAAGCCTTTACCTCGGCTTCGTAAGGCCCCGCGTTTTCCACCCGCACCTGCCATACATAGCCAAGGGACCATAACAGCATTCCCGCCGCCAGCGCTGCCCCCAGCAAAAGGCCCCGGCGCTTTTTCATCCACAGGGCCAGATGCGGCAGGCCCATCGCTTGCCGGCCATCCAAAGCGAAGCCTTTTTCCTCCGCCAATGCGCGAAAGGCCGCCTCCTGGCCGCAGGGCAAAAGCACCAGCAGGCTCCTGTTTTTTTGCCGCGAAATCTTCCGCAGCACAATGCCCTTTTCCCGCGCGGCGTTGAGCAATTTTTCCGCGCTCAAGCCAGACACCCGGAGACGCACCAGGCTTTCTCTTTCCATCATCCTTCCCCGTCCATCTTTACTTCATCCACCCGGCCCCGGATTCGCATATCCTCGGCGCCGAAATAATCAATGGTCAAATCGCTGCCCGACACCGTCCAAACGCCCTGGCCGGTGCGCACGCGGATGCACGCGGTCTCATATGAAAACAGCCCTCTGTGGCCTTCAATCACCGCTTCCTGCCGCCCGGTGCAGATGAGCCGCGGCGCGCCGGACGCCACCTCCGGCGGAGCGATTTCCCGAAAACGCATATCATCACCTCAAAAAAGCATATGCGAATCGGGAAGATAAAAAGAACAGGCGGTTGCAGCACCCGTTTCTTTCCGGCTATCAAAAAAAGCCGCGGCAAAAAAACCGCGGCTCAGGGTGTCGAAAAAGAATTTTCGACACCCTGCGAATGAAAGCGGAATT
>CAMOHY010000226.1 GCA_946615495.1 uncultured Clostridia bacterium | reverse complement strand
TGCTGCTGGGCAGCTTTTTCCGCTACAGCGCGGCCAGCATCCTGTCCTTCCTGGTGGATTACGCGGTGCTGTCGCTGCTCATGTTCTGGGTGTTCAAGGACCGGCCCAGCGTGACGCTGCTGGGCATCCCCTTCAGCTTTAAAGCCTTGGTGGCCGCGCCCATCGCCCGGCTGTGCTCCGCGCCGGTGAATTTCCTGCTGAACCGGAATTACGTGTTCCGCTCCCAGGAAGGAAAGGGCGCGGCGGCGCGGTATTTTGTGCTGGCGGCCTGCGCGATGGCGGTGACCACGCTGCTCTTTGGCTTCCTGGACCATTACGTGCAGGCGGATATTCTGCATATCCTGCTCAAGATGGTGATCGACACGGTTATGTACCTTGTCAATTATCGCATTCAAAAGGCCTGGGTGTTTCCCCAGAAAGCGCAGAAATAATAAAAAAATCGAGGAGAAAAAGCTATGAA
The DNA here is from genome assembly GCA_946615495.1 of uncultured Clostridia bacterium. GTDB lineage: Bacteria > Bacillota > Clostridia > Christensenellales > Aristaeellaceae > RUG563. The sequence continues at coordinate 3,924 of CAMOHY010000226.1, read as the reverse complement.
ATTACCCGTTCGCATCGCCCTGTCCATTCTGTGCGCGGCCATGGTGCTCGCCGCGCCCTTCGTTATTTCCTCCCCCGCTATTTTGGAGGACGCGCTGTGGGAAATTCAGGATGAGCTGGACAGCATGGACAGCGGCATGCTTTCCCTGCTGCTGCCCTCCGCCCGCGCGGAAGCGGTGGAGGAGGAAAGCCCCTATGCCCTGCCGGTGGACACCTCCGCGGGCATGAAGCCCAACCCCGATTTGTTTACCGCCGACGGATATGAGGACGCTTCCATCCGCGTGCAGATGGAAACGCGGGAGGAGGACGGCGTGGTGTGGCGCATCGCGTGGGTGGAGGTGGCTTCGCCCACCCAATTGCGCACCGCGTACGCGGGCAAGACCATTAAAAAGGATACCACGGGCCTGGTGACGGTGATGGCCAAGCAGCATAACGCGGTGGTGGCCATCAACGGCGACAACTACACCAACGAAAAGGCGAAGCACAGCTTCGTTTACCGCATGGGCGAAATGCGGCAGAGCAAGCTGAACAAGCAAAAGGACATTTTGATTATTGATGAAAACGGCGATTTCCATACCTTCATCAAATCCGCCGGCGCGGACACCTTTGAAAAGGATACGGGATTGAAGATCGTGAACGCGTTCATGTTCGGCCCGGCCCTGGTAAAGGAGGGCGAAGTGCTGAAAACGGACAAGGATTACAACTTTAACCCCAACGGACGGGAGCCCCGCTGCGCCATCGGCCAATTGGACAGCCTGAGCTACGTGATGGTGATTGCCGACGGCCGGGGCAATTCCGGCAGCGAAGGGGCCACCCACCAGGAGCTGGCCGAATTTATGGCTTCTCTGGGCTGCCGGGAGGCGTATAACCTGGACGGCGGCAACAGCGCCATCATGGTATACAATAATGAAATTTATAACTACAAGGCAAGAGAGCGCGACGTGGCGGACATGATCTATTTCGCCACGGCCGTGCCTGCGGAGGAATGGGAAAAGTGATGAGCTTGCGGGAGGACGCTGTAAAGGTCTTTTTTCTGGGCACGCAGGTGTATGCCTTTGGCCTGTACGCCGCCCTGGGCATGGCGCTGGGGCTCATTGTGCTGGCGCTGCTGCTGAAAAAAGGAAAATGGCAAAAGGGCACGGCGCCCCTGGCGGGAGCCTTGTGCGTGGGCGTTGGGTTCCTTGTGTCCCGGCTGTTTTTCGGGCTGATGGATGAATCCCTGGGCCAGGTGATGCCCCTGTGGGCCATGGTTCGGGTGAATACCGGCGGCTATTCCATGATGGGCGCGCTGCTGGGCGCCTGCATGGGCGCGCTGATTGCGGCCAAAATCACCAGGCAGAGCGGCGCGGGCCTGATGGACCTGCTGGCGCCTGCGCTGCTTTTGTTCGTCGCCTGCGAAAGACTGGGAGAGGGGTATATAGAGGAATTCGGCGTGAGCCGCTTCCTTTCGGACGGCCTGTTCAACGGCTCCTTCCTGGCCGTGGAGGGGGATTACGGCTGGCGGCTGAACACCTACCTCATCGAATCCTTTACCGCGCTGGTTTTGTCGCTGGTGATGCTGCGGGATTTGGGCGTCAGCCGGAGGAAGGGCGACACCTTCATTCTGTTCCTGCTGCTGTTTGGCGGCACCCAGATTCTGCTGGAAAGCCTGCGGTACGACCAGCACATGACGGTGAAGGCCTATGTGAAATTGCAGCAGGTCATCGCCATGATGCTGCTTTCCTCCGGCGTGATCGTCCTGGCCGTGCGCGCCTGGCGCAAACGGCGGGGCCTGGCGCTGTGGGCGCTGATTTCTATTCCCGCGGTGGTGGGCGCGGGCGTTGCCATCGAATTTATGATCGACCGCACGGCCGTGAGCCATTATTTGCTTTACCTGTGCTTCCTGGCGGCGGTGTGCGTGCCGGTGGCGCTGGGAATGAAAATGCGCAAGGAGGGGCAGAATGGATAAAAAGGATATTGAAAGAATCAACGAGCTGGCGAAGAAAAAGAAAACCGTGGGCCTGACCGCTTCCGAGGTAGAGGAGCAGGCAAGGCTTCGCCGGGCATACCTGGACGGATTCAAGGAAAATTTGAAGGCCACCCTGGACCAGGTGTACATTGAGCGGGAGGACGGCACCTACGAAAAACTGAAAAAGAAACCGCTCAAAAACTGACAGGATATGGGAAAAGTAGCTTGGCGGCAGAAAAACATGGAATTTGGATGAAATTATGCTTGCCGTTTTCGCACGTTTCCTGTATAATAGATATGTTGCTCAAGGAAAACAGATAGGAGATGCTTTACCATGCAGAAAAAGAGTTTATTGGCCCTGCTGCTCGCCCTCATGATGCTGCTGAGCGGCTGCGCGCTGGTGTCCGTGGATACGGCGAAGGACAATGCCCGCGTGATCGTTGATGTGAACGGGGAAACCGTGAATAAAGCCACCATTTCCGCCGCCGTGCAGAATACGCTGGCCCAGAACCAGTACTATAATCAGCTTTATTCCTCCTACGGGATGTCCGGCATGTTCAGCACCGATGAAGCCACCGTTACCAGCGAGGTCATCAATTCCTACGTGGAAAACCTGGTGTCCAAGCAGAAGGCGGCCGAGCTGGGCCTGAATGAACTGACCGAAGAAGAGCAGGCCGAGGTGGAAGCCACCGGCAAGGAAAATTATGATTCCTTCATCCAGTCCGTCATCGATACGTATATGCCCGGCAGCAAGCTGGAGGGCGACGCGCTGATTCAGGCCGCCGAAAAGTACGTGGCGGACCGCAGCATCACCACCGTGGACGGCCGCTTCTCCCTGGAGGACTTTGTACAGGCCGCCAAGGACAGCAAGGCTGTGGAAAAGCTGCAGCAGTACATGATTCAGGACGTGACCGTTTCCGACGAAGAAGTCCAGGCGGAGTACGGCGCCAGGGTGGAAGCGGCCAAGACAGAGTATGAAACCAACCCCGACGCGTACGGCGTAAGCCGCAACAACGGCTCCACCCTGTACTATGCTCCCGCGGGCTACCGGATGGTAAAGCACATCCTGATTCCCTTCGATACCGCCGATCAGGCTGCCGCCACGGAAAAGCAGACGGCCCTTACCGCCGCCCAGACCGCTTTGACCGATGCGCAGGCCGCTTTGGAAAATGCCGCTGAGGACGCCGACAAGGACGCCCTGCAGTCTGCCGTGACCGAGGCCGAACAGGCTGTGGCCGACGCCCAGGCCGCTTATGACGAAGCCGCCGCCACCACCAAGGCCAACGCCAAGGCCAAGGCCGACGAGGTGTACGCCCTGGCTGCCGCCGAAGGCGCCGATTTTGACGCCCTGGTGACTGAATACAGCACCGATTCCATGCCCGCCGAAGGCTATGCCATCCGGGAAGGCTTTGCCTCCTTCGTTACCGAATTCACCGAAGGCGCTATGGCCCTGCAGAACGTGGGCGATGTGAGCGAACCGGTGGAATCCACCTACGGCTACCACATCATTCAGTACGCTTCCGACGTGGAAGAAGGCGCGGTAGCGCTGGAGGATGTGCAGAGCGTAATTTCCAGCTCCCTGCTGTCTCAGAAGCAGAACGAAACCTCCGCCGCCACCCTGGCGCAGTGGGTAAGCGAAGCCAACGTGAAAACCTACGCCGACCGGCTGAACTAATCGAACCGTCAATCAGGCTGCCGGAGCCAATGACTCCGGCGACGGGTGTCGAAAAAGAATTTTCGACACCCTGCGAATGAAAGCGGAATCGGAATTTTCCTTTCATTCGATTCATCAATTTCTTGAAAAATGGCCTATTCAGCTTGAAGAAACGCTGAATAGGCTCATTTTTTCGGCCAGGAATTGATATCGGAAGCAACCTCCGGTTGCTCCCCGGCGACGTACACGCCGCCGCCTGCGGATTGCAGATGGGGCTGTCTCGCAAACAAAAAAGCGCACAAAAAACATGACGAGAAGCTGTA
>CAMOHY010000225.1 GCA_946615495.1 uncultured Clostridia bacterium | reverse complement strand
CGGGGCATCTGCCGGCCGCCGGGAAAGACGCCATCGGGGCCCTGGCCCCTGTCCATAGGCTGGTTCGTCATGGGCTGCCTGCCGCCGCCCATCTGCATGCCGTTGAACATGCCGGGCCGCTGGCCGCCCAGGGGCTGATTCTCCGTCTGTCCGTTCATTTCAGGAACCGCCGCATTCTGCCCCCATTGGGGAACAAAGCCGTTCTCCTGTTCGGATTCGGGCAGGGCCATTTGCTGCCCGTCTGCCGGGGTTTGGTCATTTTGAGGCAAATCAGGCTGCTCCATCTGCTGGCCGCCGGCGGTGTTTTGCTGTTCGTTCCGTCCCATTTGGCCGCGCAGCTGGCCCTGCGTTTGGCCGCCCATCATGCCGCCGCGCCTTTGGTCAGGGCCCGCAATGCCGTTGGTATTGTTTACGGCAGCGTCGGCGCTGATGTACAGGCTGCCGTCGTAGTCGATGCCCGCGTCGCCGCCGTTGCTGGCGCTGCGCGCAATGGTCAGGCTGCCGCCGGTCACGTTGATGTTGCCATTGGAATCCAGGCCGTCGGAACGGCTGCTGATGGTCACGTCGCCGCCGGTAATATTGATGGAATAGGCCAGTTCGCTTTCATACAGGCCGTCCTTATTGGCGGCGTTGATGGCGTCGTCGGAAGAAGTAACGCTGACGGTGCCGCTGTGAATGTTCACCACGGTGGCCTCCAGCCCCTCGGTGCTGCTGCTCACGGTAACGGTGGGGCTGGTGGATTTGTCCTCGCTGCCTACGGTGAGAACGCGGTCGGCATGGATGGCGTCGTCCGCCGCGCTGACGGTCACGCTGCCGCTGGCGATGGTCAGGTCATAGCTCGCGTTGATTCCGTCGTTGGCGGCGGTAATATCCACGGTCAGGTTTTCGCCGTCGATTATCAGGCTGGCTTCCTCGCCGGTCTTGATGCCGTTTTTCGCATTTCCATTCACGGTCAGCGTGCCGTCGCCGGTCAGGTACACGCTGGCCCCCGCCTTCACTTTGATGGCCGCGCCGTCGTAGGCGTCCGCCACCCCGGCGTCTTCGCTGGTTTCATCGTTGGGGTTTTCCGCGTCGGTCAGCGTCACGTGGCCGGATACCACAATCTGCACTTCACTTTCCTTATTGACGGACACCGCGGCGCCGGTGGTGCTGGTCAAATCCAAATCCTCCAGGATCAGCACCACGCCGGTGGTGCCTTTTTTCACGGTGATGCTGCCGTCGCTGGCGGCGCCGGTAATGATGTAGGTGCCGCTTTCTTCAATCTTCACCTGGCTGTCCGCGTCGGTGATGGTGATGGTAGCAGCGTTCTGGGTGTCGGCGGCCAAGCTGGCCGCGGAATTGGTGGTGGTTCCGGCTGCGATATCGCTGGCGGAATCGGCCAGGGCCACGGCGCTTGCCTGCATGCCGGGCAGCTGGCCGCCGCGCTGCCCATTCATGGCGTTCATGCCGCCGTTATTCATGGCGGCCAGGGCGGAGGCCGGAGTCAGCGTCAGGCTGCCGGCGATCAGGGACAGGCTCATCATAGACGTGAGCGCGATTTTCTTCATAGAATGCTTCATTGTTTTTTCCTCCTGATTTTTATTTTCACGGTTGCTTCAATGCAGTGTTTGGGGCCGGGCATGCCATTTATTGTTCCGCCCCATCCTCCTGGGCGGTCCAAGCTTTGTTCATGTTCATTCCTCCCTTGCGTCTTGGGGCTTATCTCCCTTCGACAATACCCATTATCCATACGAAGCTTTAAAAATCCTTAATGAAAAAAATTTATTTCAAAAAAAAGGGGCTGCCTCACAAACAAAATACAGTATGTGAGACAGCGCCGTTTTCTTTCATTTTCTGTTACTTTTTTTCTATTGTTTTTCCTCAATCGTCGGCAGCACGCGCAGATGCAGCGTGTTCATGATGTGCCGGTAGCAGGGAATGAGGAACGCATCGGCCATCACCCAGGCGGCGGGGTTGGCAAAGCACGCGCCGGTAAAGCCCAGGGCGGGCACCAGCAGCAGGGCCACCGCCGTGCGCGCGACCATTTCAAACAATCCGGCCAGCATGGCGATGCGGGTATAGCCCATGCCCTGGATGCTGAGCCGCACGATGTTCACAAACAGCAGCGGGATATAAAACGCCGCGTTGATGCGCAGGAATTGAGCGCCCATATCCATCACCTCGGCCTCCGCCTGGCTGTCGATGAACAGGCCCAGCAGCTGGCGCACAAACAGCAGCACCACGGCGAAGGCCGCCACGCAGTACACGCAGCCCAAAATGGCGGCAGCCTTCAGCCCTTCGTCCACCCGGTCCAGCTTCCGGGCGCCCATATTCTGCCCGGCAAAGGTGGCCATGGTGGAGGCCAGGGCGTCGAACACGCAGGCGAAAAAGGCGCTCAGCTTCCCCGCGGCGCTGACGGCGGCCACGGCGTTTACCCCCAGCCCGTTCACGGACCACTGCACCACCACGGACCCAATGGCCGTGATGGAAAACTGCAGGCCCATGGGCAAGCCGATGCCCAGCATTTTCCGGGCCTTGTCCATGGAAAACCGCCGGTCCTCCCGGCCAAGATGCAGCATGGGAAAGCGCCGCACCATCACCATTACGCAGCCCACGCCGGACACCAATTGGCTGATGGCCGTCGCCACGGCGGCCCCCGCCACGTCCATATTGCAAAAGATAATAAAAATCAGGTCCAGCGCAATGTTCACCAGCGACGCCAGCACCAGAAACACCACCGGCGTTTTGCTGTCGCCCAGCGCGCGCAGGATGCCGCTGGCCATGTTGTAGAGCACGCAGCAGGGAATGGCGGCAAAGATGATGCTGATATAGCTGGCCGAGGCGTCCAATATCTCCTCCGGCGTGTTCATCAGCCGCAGCAGCGGCCGGCACAGGGCCGTAGCCGCCGCGCCGAACACCACGCTGCATACCGCGCTGAGCACAATGGCGTGCCACACGGACCGGCGCATGCCCGCCTCGTCCTGAGCGCCGAAATCCTGAGCGATGGGAATGGAAAACCCAGAGCAGAAGCCCAGGCACAGGCCGATAACCAGAAAGTTCACCGATCCCGTGGCCCCCACCGCGGCCAGCTTGGCCGCGCCCAGGTAGCGGCCCACGATGGCCGTGTCCACAAAGCTGTAAAATTGCTGAAACAAAACGCCGAACAGCAGCGGCGCCGCAAAGGAAACCACCAGCTTCATGGGGCTTCCGTTGGTCAAATCCTTCGTCATTGCGCGGGCCATGGCTATAATTCCTTTCCGCAAAGCGCACCGCTTTGCAATGCACTTTTATAGCATGTTTCCCGCCTTCGCGCAAGGGGGCAAATTTGGGCGAATTTGCGCCGCCCCCAGCGTGTTCCCTATGATGGGCTCCGAATTTGAGCTTATTTCATCCATGCGTCATCTTTTTACGGCTTGAGTCCGCCCCCAAACGACCCTTGCGGATTCCTTCAGCCTTTGGTGCCGGACGCTTTTGGCGTCAAAATGAACTGTACGGAACGCCAGCTGCATGATGGGGCCTGTGGCAAACGCGCAAATCAGCGTTCCAATTCCCACCGAGCCGCCCAGCAGCCAGCCGATGAGCGTGGCCGTGCTGAGCAGGGCTATGCTGACCGCGCCGATGGGAGCCTTCTTTACCCGCTTCGCCAGCCCCACCAGCAGCGTATCCCGCGGGCCGCAGCCCAGGGATGCGATCATATAGGTATACTGCGTATAAGCAAGAATGACCAGGCCCGCCAGCAGCACCGGAACGCCCGTCAGCGGCGAAGCGCACGGGGGCACCGCGTGGACCCAGTTAAAAAAGTCCACGCTTTTGCCCACCACCACGGCGTCAATGAACATAGCGATTCCGATGGGCTCCTTAAGCAGAATATCAATCACCAAAATGGTGAGCGAAACGGCAATCGACGCGTTCCCATACAGAATGCCAAAGAACCTGGAAAGCCCCAAATTCAGCACGTCCCACGGCGCCGCGCCGATGTTTGCCTGAATCGTCAGGTACACCCCGAAGCCGTTGACGAACAGGCTGACCGCCGCCAGCAGCATGCTCCCTAAAATTTCCCGCGCCGTCCCGTTTTTCATCGTCATGTTTTCCGCTCCCAATACGCCGCGTCAAAATGTATGCTCCTCCAGCAAAAGCAAAAGAAAGATCGAGTTATTATACGGCAAAAACGAAGCAATAGGAATACCGCCGCGTGAACCATTTTGGACATGCGGTCATCCGCTCCCTCAGCCGCGCATAAAAAAGCAGGCCATCCCCGGTATTTTTCCGGGGATGACCCGCTTTTTGGTTATCCGCCTTCCGCTGCCGCCGGCATTTCAGCCGCCTGGCGGCGGGAAAGCAGTCAGTTCATTTGTTCCTTCCTGCGCTTGAGCAGCAGGGCCAGAGCCAGCAGCGCCATCGCCGCGCCGGTCACGGTGAACACCGCGGTGCCCATGCCGCCGGTGGAGGG
>CAMOHY010000224.1 GCA_946615495.1 uncultured Clostridia bacterium | reverse complement strand
TGCCCACCATCATGGTGTCCACAGAGCCGATCAGGCTCATGAGCACCATTTCGATAATGGAGGGCAGGGCGATGCGCATCACATCCCGATACGCCGTTTTTCCATCCGGCAATTCGCCCAGCCGGTGTTCCCGCCCCACCAAATATTCCGGGGCCAGCAGCCGCCGTATCACACTGCCTTGCAAAGCGCTTTTTCCACCTTTCGTAAAGAACGTTGAAGAAATTCTATCATATTTTCTCCCGCCTGTAAATTCTGATTCGGAAAATATTGGTTTTTTCATCTCTTTCAAGAATTTTAAGGAAGTATTAAAAACGCTTCCTCCTCTTGCTTCCCTCCGGAATTTGGATTATGATAGGAAAGGAAGGAATCCATACTATATTGAAATGGAGGATGATCGAATATGAAACGCTTGCTTTCCCTGCTGCTCGTTCTGTGCCTGGCGCTGCTGGCTGTGCCAGCCCTGGCTGACGATGCCGTCACCGTGACCGACATCCAAAAATACGGCAATCTGGTGCTTTCCATTTCCGGCTCTCAATTCCTGGATATGGGCTTTTCCTACGGCGATATCGTCACCGCCACCATCAACGGCCAGGAGCTGGATATGCCCGTTGGCACCAACTATTCCGATGTGGACCAGGGCAGCATGATCTGCCGCGTGGTCGTAAAGCCCGACAGCGGCGAGGACTACATGATCCTGGCCATCAATATGGGCGACCTGGCCACCTCCACCGGCATCGCCGCCAAGGAAAAAATCGAGGCCGACCCCGGCTACGTGTGGAATTACCTGGTGGAAGAGCCGGTGGAAGTGTCCTTCGCCATGAAGGAGCAGGGCGGCTACTACGACCAGTGGGTAATGCACCAGCTGGTGCGCAGCGAAAACCGGGAAGATTACCCCAACCTGAGCGATGAAGCCTACGCCAATTTCCGCGCCGTGGCCACCACCGGCATGGGCGAAGGGCGTCTTTACCGCTCCTCCTCTCCCGTCAACCCCGAAATTAACCGCAACAAGGAAGCGGACGCCGCCGCTGCCGCCGCCGGGGTGAAGACCTTTATCAACCTGGCCGACAACGCCGAAACCATGCAGGGCTACGAAGGCTTTGCCGATTCCTATTACGCCAAGCAGCAAATCATCGGCCTCAACCTGGGCGTGGATTTTTCCGCCGATGATTTCAAGGCCGGGCTGGCTGAAGGCATGCGCTTCATCGCCGCCAACGAAGGGCCCTTCCTGGTGCACTGCACCGAGGGCAAGGACCGGGCGGGCTTCGTTTCCGCCGTGCTGGAAGCGCTGATGGGCGCCTCCGCTGAAGAAATCACCGCCGATTATATGGTGACCTACTTTAACTATTACGGCGTTGAAAACGGCACCGAGCAGTATAACGTGATCGCCGCCAGCAACATCCAAAAGAGCCTGGCCACCGCCTTCGACATGACCAGCATCTTTGACGGCGATTTGCAATCCGCCGCGGTGAATTACCTGGCCGCCATCGGCTTGAGCGAAGAAGAAATTGCCGCCGTGCAATCCAAGCTGAGCGCTCCCGCCGCGCAGGAAGAAGAAGCCCCCGCGGAAGAAGCCGCAGAGCCCGCGCAGGAAGAAGCCCCTGCTCAGGAGGCTCAGGAGCCCGCCGCGGAAGAAGCGCCGGAGCAGGAAACCGAAACCGTTCCCGCGCAGGACGCTATTCCCGGCATCGCTGTGCTTGTCTTCTAATTTCCGCTATTAATTCCTGACCGAAAAATGAGCCTATTCAGCGTTTCTTCAAGCTGAATAGGCCATTTTTTAAGGAATTGATGGATCGAATGAAAGGGGAATCCGGATTCCGCTTTCGTTCGCAGGGTGTGGAAAATTCTTTTTCGACACCCTGAAAGAAAAACTTTTCGTTGGCTTTTCTCCCGTTTTTCGATATAATAAGGGAAAGTACTTTTTGACAAGGAGCGCATGGAGATGAACGTGACCGGAAAATATATTACCGGAACCTATCAGGGCAAGCCGTATACCCTGTGCAACCAGCGCTGCCGGGAATGGACCCACCCCTACGCCTGGGAGGGCAAGGGCACCCTGACGGATTCCGGCTGCGGCATTTTTTCCATCGCCCACGCCGCTTGCTTTTTGGGCGGCAAAAAAGTGATTCCGGAAGAGCTGGCCGATTTTTCCTGCCGCGTGGGCGGACGGGGCGACGACGGCACCGACCGGCCCACCCTGCTTGCGGCCATGGAGCGGGAGGGCCTTGCGCGGGAGTGCGGCTTTTCCTATCATTTTGACGGATTGAGAAACGACCTGGACACCCTTTTTTCGCATCTTTTGTCCGGCGGCGCGGCCCTTTGCAATCTGCGGCCCGGCCACATCGTGGCCCTGGTAGCGGCGCGGACAAAAGCGGGCGAAGGGCAGGTGCTGGCCGCGGACCCCTATTCCGAAAGCGCCGACAGCCGGGTGATGGGCGCTGTGCGGGAATGTATTCCAGGCAGCGAAATCCTTTCTCCGATCCTGAATGAAGGGGGACAAAGCTGCGGGTATCTGTGCAGCTACGCGCTGTTTTGGGCAAGCCTTTCCACCGTGCGGGATTTTAACCTGCTGCACGCGGTATAAATTCAGCTTCGCGTGAAGAAATATTGCCGGTGCTTCGTAATATACATGAACCAGAATTTCTTTTCAGAAAGGGGCGCTGCAATTGAATAAAGGCGCGCGCTGCCTGGCGCTGGCCATGGCGTTGCTTATGCTTTTACCCCCGCTTTTGCCCGCGCGGGCGGAAAAGGAAACGGGCGTGGTGCGGGTGCTGCTCACCCGGCCTGGCCTTACCGACCGAATGGAAATTTCCCTGGACGGCAGCTATACCCTGAACGAATTGTCCTTCCAGCGGGGAAGCCGCCTGACCGTTTCCTGCGCTTCGGGCAGCCTGATGGTGTACTATGAGGGCATGGCCCTGAACGCGGGCCGTCAATTGACCCTGACGCGCCACGAAGCCGCGGAAGGGCAGGAAAACGGACTGCGCATCAACGGCGCCTACGAGCTGCATCCCGGCGATTTGCACGTAACCATTCAAAACGGCCAATTGCAGGCGGTGCTGCACGCGCCGGTGGAGGAATATTTGCTGGGCGTGGTGCCCTATGAAATGAGCGATTCCTTCCCGCTGGAAGCCCTGAAAGCCCAGGCCGTGGCCGCCCGCACCTACGCCCTTGGCAGGGTAGGCGCTCACGATTTCTACGACGTGGTGGACAACACCAACGACCAGGCCTACTTCGGCGTAAAGGCAAGCAACGTAAACGCCGCGCGCGCCGTGCGGGAAACTGCCGGCGTTTGCGGCACCTACAAGGGCGCCCTGGCCCAATGCTTCTATTCGGCCAGCAACGGCGGCCAGACGGAGCTGGCCTCCCACGTGTGGGGCAGCGGCGACTACCATTACCTCGTTATGGCCGACGACCCCTACGACCTGGAAAACCCGGAAAGCGTGGTAAAACGCGCTTCCCTGCCCAAAGCGCTTTCCGGCAACGACGATCTTGGCGCGCTCAGGGAGCCCATTTTAAGCGCCTTATCCGAAACCCTGGAAGCACAGGGCTACGACGGGGACATGGAGCATATCCGCGTGACGGGCATTGAAAACGTGGAAACCGCCGTGCCCCTGTATTCCGATTCGCCCTCCAAAATCATGACGCTGCTGCGCCTCTCCCTAACGGTGCAGGCCAGGCGGCTGGCAAACGCCGGGGACACGCTGGAGGACGAGGAGGAAATATCCATTTTCACCGTGCTCAGCGGCGAAACCGCCGCCCCCAGCGCCGGGCCGCAGACAGAAGAACCCGCGGAGCAATGGCTGCCCATGGCGCCTCTGCCCCAGCCCGTGCTGGTGACGCTGGATATTTTCCCGCTGGTGGAAAGCGCGCTGAACCTGTCCATCAACGCCGGCAGCAACGAATTGATCTCCGTTCGGGAAACGGACGCCGCCTTCGTGCTGGAATCCCGGCGCTTCGGCCACGGCGTGGGCATGAGCCAGCGGGGCGCCCAGCGCATGGCAGGCGATTACAAATGGAACTATGAGCAGATTTTGCGTTTTTATTACCCCGGCATGGCGTTAAAAACCATGGCATACTCCTTCGCCCTGCCCACACCCTTGAATCAAGCCTTCCTTGCCACGCCCGGCCCCGCCGCCACGCCCACGCCCCGGCCCACCGCCGTGCCCCTGGATACCACGCCGGGGCCCGAAGAATACCGGGTGACAGTGACGAATATCGGAGTCGGTTCCTACCTGAACCTGCGGAAAGAGCCCAGCACCCAGGCGGAGGTGCTGCGGCAGCTGTACTACGGCCAGGAATTGATCGTGCTGGCGGAAAGCGGGGATTGGCTCACCGTGCGGCTGAACGATTTGACGGGCTACGTCATGAAGGAATTTGTCAATAAAGCAGAATAAGCAAAGCGAAAAAGCCGGATGGAGCGCCACAGCCGCTCCATCCGG
>CAMOHY010000223.1 GCA_946615495.1 uncultured Clostridia bacterium | reverse complement strand
GGGCCACGCTGTACTGCACCCATCAGCCCTGCTCCATCTGCGCCAAAATGATCGTGAACGCGGGCATCCGCCGGGTAGTGTACGAACAGGGCTACCCGGATAATTTTACCCTGGAGATTTTTGGCGAAACCGGCGTGAAGCTGGAAAAATATCCTGAACCCCAAGCAGACCCGAATGGAGGCGATACCCTGTGAAACGCATACTTGCTCTTTTCATGACCGTTTTGATGCTGCTTTCCTCCCTGTCCCCTGCCCTGGCGGATGAGCCCAACCCCATCCCCGTCATTGCCAAAAACGATATTTCCCCCACGCCCTCCGGCTTGCACCATTACATGCTCATCTGCGTGGACTCCTGGGCGGCGGACCTGACAAAGTCCGGCAGCCACACGGACGGCCTGATTCTGGTGACGGTGGACGAATTCGCCCATCGGGTGATGCTGACCAGCTTTATCCGGGACATGCTCATCCAGCGCCCGGACGGCAAATTTGGCCGCATCAACAATATCATGGACCTGATGAGCCCCAAGACCAAGAACGGCATTGACGGCAAGCAGGGCATTCAAATGCTGGTGGACACCATCTGCACTCATTTTGACCTGGATATTCACGACTTTATCGTGGTGGACTTCCAGCAGGTGGAAAACATCATCAACGCCATCGGCGGCGTGGATATTACCATTACCGACCGGGAAGCCAATTACCTGCGCAATTACCCCATTTCCGCCACTTCCACCACGCCCTCTCTCTCTGGCGGCGGCACCTATCATTTTTCCGGCCATTCGGCGGTCATTTACATGCGCATCCGCAAGGTGCACACGGAAGAATACCTCCACGCCGACGGCAAGGTGTACGCCGACACCCAGGACTATGGCCGCACCTACCGGGACCGCAAGGTGCTTTCCTCCATCGCCGAAAGCCTGAGCGATATTTCCTATGAGGACGCGCTGAAGCTGCTGGACGTTATCATTTCCAACACGGTGTACACCAACATGACCACCGACAATTTGCTCAGCGCCGTGGACCTGGCCATGGGCCTGCGGGGCGTGCCGGTGGAGCATATCCGCATGCCCATTGAAGGCACCTATGAAGAATTCCCCTACGCCGGCATGGCCACCAAGCAAATCGACTTTGAGGCCAACCGGAAGGCCCTGCACGACTTTTTGCTGGACAGCTTTGTGGTGGTGGACGAAGAATGAGCTTTCAGGCAGTCATTTTCGATATGGACGGCCTGCTGATGGACTCGGAACGCATCGGATTGAGCGTCATGCGCGAATGCGGAAAAAAGCAGGGCTACGATATTCCCCTTGACATGGTGCGCCACACCCTGGGGGCCAACAAGCAGTCCTCCAGCGACTATTACCACCAGTTTTTCCCCGCCCTGGATACGGACCAGCTGTTTCTGGATTTTAAGGAGGCCATGTGCCAGCTGGGCAGGGAAAAAAAGATTCCGCTGAAAAAAGGGGCGGCAGAGCTGCTGGAGGCATTGAGGCGGCAGGGCGTTCCCTGCGCCGTGGCTTCCTCCAGCGCCCAAGTGACCATCGGTATCTATCTGGATTCCGTAGGCGTGATCCAGTATTTTGACGCGCTCATTACCGGCAGCGGCCTGCCCAGCAAGCCCGCGCCGGACATCTTTTTCAAGGCGGCGAAAGCGCTGAACGCCGCGCCGGAGCGCTGCCTGGTGCTGGAGGATTCCATCTACGGCATTCAGGCGGGAAGGAACGCGGGCATGACCGTGGTGATGGTGCCGGATATGATTCCCTATACGGACGAATTGAAGCCCTATTGCGATCATGTACTGCCTGATCTTGCGGCGGTGATTCCGCTGCTGAAAGCATGAACGCCGCCATCGTGTGCGTGGGCCGGCTGCGGGAAAAATTCTACGCCGCCGCGGCGGAGGAATATTTGAAGCGCTTATCCCGCTACGGCAAAATGGAAATAATTGAACTGCCGGACCTGCCGGAGCCCGCCAACGCCTCCGACGCGGACCGGGCCCAGGTGATGGATAAGGAAGGGCAAAGCATTCTTTCCCGCCTGCGCCCCGCCGACCATGTGGTGGCCCTGTGCATCGACGGCCCCCAGCTCACCAGCGAGGATTTTGCCCGGCGCATCCAGGCCCAGAGCATGCAGGGAAACCGGCTCGCCTTCGTTATCGGCGGGTCCCTGGGCCTCTCCCCCGCGGTCATTAAACGGGCGGACGAAAAGCTCTCCCTTTCCAAAATGACCTTTCCCCATCAGCTGGCGCGGGTGCTGCTGCTGGAGCAAATTTACCGCGGCTGCAAAATCAACGCGGGTGAAAAATACCATAAATGACGCCGGGGGGCCTTTGTCCCCGCCCCCGCGCCGCTTTAACGCTCGAATAAAACGCCTGACGCTTCCCGGAAGAAGCATCAAGCGTTTTTTCTTGCTTTTTTGTTTGCCCTTTTGGGTTCATTCCACAACCACGATGCGCGTTTCCTCCGGCAGCAATCTCTTCACCCGTCCGGCGGTGCCGCTGCGGTCCGGCCCCAGCACCAGGGCGCTGGCCCCGCACTCCTCCGCGTAGCGGGCAATGGCCGACGCCACGTCCTGCTCGTTTACGATGTTCATTTCCGCCTCAGCCTCGTGCGCCAGGGAAAACAGCTCGTTCAGTACCGCCGCCGTGTCTGGACTGCCCAGCAGGTTTTTCCCCTGGCTCACATGCAGCACGCGCAAAGGCACGCCGTTTTCCTTGGCCAGGGCGCTGCCCGCGCGGATGAGCCGCGCGCAGTCCTTCTGCACGGTCACGCAGGCCAGCACGCAGGTATGTTCGCTCATATTCCTCTCTCAATCCTTTCAGGCCCGCACCCAGGCGCCCAGCGCCTTGTCGTGGGCCGTCACCGTCAGCATTTCCCCAATCTTCCAATCGGGCCGGGGCAGGTTGGCGTCGTAATAAAACAGCCGGTCGTCCTCCGGGTTTTCCATATCGCCCACGCTAATCATCATGGGGTAATACTTTACCCCATCCCGCATCACGGCCACGCTTTCCATTTCCTTGAACGCGCCGGTGGCCGAGCGCACGCGGCCATGCAGCACCTCGTCCAGATGCCGGCCATAGGCGATGACCGGATACAAGAGCATGCCATAGCCGAAAATGCACCATACGCCCAGCACGATGCTCAGCGCCATAGTGAGCCAGCGAATCCGGAAAACAAAGGATGCGATTACGGCTGCCAGCAGCAGCGCGGCAGGCGCGCCAAGGGCCAGAGAACGGCGTTTGATCTGGCCGCGGATATCGGTATAATCCTGTTCAGTATACAATGCAGCTGCCTCTCTTCCCATGAATCGGGGCTTCCGCCTCCGTACTCTTATCATACCGCAAATCCGGCCAAAAGTACAGCCCTTAAGCGTGGCGATATTGTGACAAAAAAGGTCCCGATTCCAATTTTTCCCCGTTTTCCAGCCCATCACAGCAGGATGGTAATCATGCCGCCTTCGCCCTCGTTGAGCATTTTGGTCAGGGCGGACTGCACCTTTTCCTGGGTATCCACCGGCAGGCGGCTCAGCTTGCCGCTCACGCCCTCCTGGATCAAATCCTTTAAGGATTTTCCGAAGAAATTGGTTTCCCACAGGCTTTGAGGGTCCTTTTCATATTGCTCGTTCAAGGACTCCACAAAGGCCTCGCTTTGCTCCTGCGTGCCCAGCACGGGAGCGATTTCCGTTTCGATATCGGAGCGGATCAGGTGCAGCGTGGGCGCGCTGGCCCGAAGGCGCACGCCGTAGCGGCTGCCCTGGCGCATCAATTCCGGCTGCTTCAATTGAATTTCGCTCATGGCGGGCGTTACCAGGCCATAGCCCGTTTGCTGCACCGCCTTGAGCGCCCCGGCCACCCGGTCGTACTCCCGCTTGGCGGCCACCAGCTCCTTCATCAGCGACAGCAAATGCGCGTCGCCGGTGATGGTTTCGCCGCACTGCTCGCTGAGCACCTCGTTAAACAGCCCTTCCCGCACCGGCCAATCATAGGAAACGGCGCCCTCGCCCAGGTTCACCGCTTCATCGCGGGGCGCCAGCATATCCTCCGTGCCCGCCAGGGCGGCGGCAATGTGCTCCTTATCCCGCATTTTGCTCAGGGTGTCGCCCAAATCGCGCACCGCCGCCAGCGCCCGCTGCGGCAGCCAATGGCTTTCCTCCAGAGCGCCCATCCACCCAGGCACGTGAAAGCGCACCTCCCGCAAGGGAAATTCCAGCAGCAGGCCGGACAGCAATTGCTGAATGTCCGCCGCCCGCATTTCCTTTACGTTGAGCAGCGTCACCGGCACATCATACTTGCTTTCCAGGGAAGCGCGCAGGGCCTGGGCTTCCTGGCTCTCCGGCCGGGCGGAATTGAGCACCACCGCGAAGGGCTTGCCCAGGGCCTTCAATTGGCGGATCACCTGTTCCTCCGCCGCCACGTAGTTGGACCGGGGCAGGTCCGCCACCGTGCCGTCGGTGG